>NZ_JBOBHU010000011.1:0-226635 GCF_050587665.1 Rhizobium sp. Nf11,1
AGCGCGCTCTAAGCGCGCTCAGTTTGTTGAGAAGGTCTAGTCATGCTCGGTCTTACCAGTCTTGCGCCGAGCATCTGATCACTGCAATTGCTTGACAGGAATTCATTTATTTTCGGTCACTTAATTGACCGGCGCAGATCCTCGGCACAAGGCCGAGGATGACGTCGCGGGTCATTTGTCGGTAGCCTGAGTGCGCCTTAGGCGCGCTCTTCCCAGATCTTTGCAAGCTCCACGATCGTTGCGACCGCCTTTTCCATATCCTGGCGGCTCACCCATTCGAGCGGCGAGTGGAAGGCATGGCCACCGGCAAAAATGTTCGGGCACGGCAGCCCCATGAAGGAGAGGCGGGAGCCGTCCGTGCCGCCGCGGATGCTGCCGCGCACCGGCGTCATGCCGGCACGACGCACCGCTTCAAGCGCGTTCTCGACAATCTCCGGATGGCGGTCGAGCACCGTCTTCATGTTGCGATATTGTTCCGTCACCTGGAAATGGTAGGTCGAGGCTGGATAGGCAGACATCACCTGCTTGACGATAGTTTCGAGCATCGCCTCCTTCTCAGCGAGCCCCTCCTCCGTGAAGTCGCGGATGATGAAGCTCAGCGACGCCTTTTCCATCGAGCCGGTCACGCCGACCGGGTGGATGAAGCCCTGCCGGCCTTCCGTCGTCTCCGGCGCCAAATCCTTCGGCAGCCGGTCGATGATGGCGCCGGCGATCTTGATAGCGTTCTCCATACGGTCCTTGGCGAAGCCCGGATGGATCGCCACGCCTGTTATGCCGATCTCGACGCCGTCGGCCGAGAAGGTTTCGTCCTCGATGTGACCCGCCGTCTCGCCGTCCATCGTATAGGCGAAGTCCGCTCCGAGTTTATCCAGGTCGACCTTGTTGACACCGCGTCCGACTTCCTCGTCGGGCGTGAACAGGATCTTGATCGTTCCATGTCGGATGTCGGGATTGTCGACCAGAACCCCGGCCGCGGTCATGATTTCCGCCAGTCCCGCCTTATCATCGGCGCCGAGTAATGTCGTTCCATCGGTCGTGACGATGTCGTTGCCGATCTGGTTGTTCAGCTCCGGATGCTCGGCGACACGAATCACCCGGCTCGAATCGCCAACAAGCTGGATATCTCCGCCGGCATAATTCCTGACGATCTGCGGCTTGACATCCGTGCCGCTGAAATCGGGCGCCGTGTCCATATGCGAGCAGAAACAGATGACCGGCACCGCCTTGTCGCTATTAGCCGGAATGGTGGCATAGACATAGCCATGTTCATCGAGATGGGCATCGGAAAGCCCGATCTCCAGCAGTTCGTCGACCAGAATCCGCCCGAGATCCTTCTGCTTCTCGGTGGTCGGCTGCGTCGACGAGGAGGGATCGGATTGAGTGTCGATAACGACATAACGGAGGAAGCGGTCGAGAACAGTGTCGGTCATTTCAATCCAATCCAATGAGATCACCAGAGGATATAGCCCTTCCGGGCGAAGCGACAAAAGGATTTTCCGCTCGGCGCATGGTTCTATGACGACGGCCCCTACTGAGGAGCGGGGATGATCTGGCTCGCCCGGGCGCGTCCAGCCGAGGAGCTGTTGCAATCGTTCTCTCGCATCCAACAGCGGCAGGCGGAATTTGTCCTGTAGGCATACCCATTAATGGATTATCGCTGCCGTCTTGAACTACCAGCAGCCATTTCCAATATTTTTAAGGGATCAAGCTGGCATCGAAAGGAGGAAGAAGAAAATGCCGCTGAACGATGTGCTCTGGACTCGTCCAGTGACGGTCCGGCTGCAGTGCGGCCTGGAACGAACTTTTACGGGCGTCTATGACGCCTTGGATTTCCTGGAAAACGAATGGCCGTTGGGCCACGGAGAGCGCCACAAGCGCGCGGTCAAGACCTGTCGGGGCGCTCTTAACCGGGTTATTGCCCCTTTGATTGCGCGGGAGGCTTTCATGGCCGCGTGCGTCGAAGCCGGCATGCCCGCGGTCGTGGCTCCCTGGCAGGTGCAGGCTACCAGCCGCCCGGTGCGACCCACGCGTGTCGCTGCTCTTGGCTAAGGGCCAGGCGTGCGCAGTTCACGTCGGGACCCTGACTTCAAGATACCTGTCGCGCGGCCCCGCGAGGAGCCGCGCCAGGTCAAAACCCAAGGCATCTCGATTTCCTTTGCCGTCTGGGCTTCGGAGCTGAAATTGTAGTTGTTTCGCCGTAGAACCGTCGCTGTCGTGCCTACTCAAACGGGGAACGCTGCCGCGGCTGGAACAACGATCACCAATATTTCGTTTGAGGACCGAATGCCCGGGAACAGCCATGGCCAGCGACAAGCTATCAAGCTATCGATCAAAACGCGACTTTCAGAAGACTGCTGAGCCCAGCGGCGAGCGGCCCCTCAAACGGAGCAACCGCCGCCGCTTTGTCATTCAGAAGCACGATGCGACACGTCTGCACTACGACCTGCGGCTTGAACTCGACGGCGTGTTCAAGAGCTGGGCTGTCACGAAAGGTCCGTCGCTCGATCCGCAAGACAAGCGGCTGGCCGTCGAGGTCGAGGACCATCCGCTCGATTATGGCGATTTCGAAGGGACGATTCCGAAAGGCCAGTATGGCGGCGGCACGGTCATGCTGTGGGATCGCGGTTATTGGGAGCCGGAGGGGCGGAAGAGCCCTGAGCAGGCGCTTGCCAAGGGCGATTTCAAGTTCACGCTCGAGGGCGAGCGCTTGCACGGCAGCTTCGTGCTAGTGCGCATGCGCAACGATCGCAACCGCAGCAAGCGTGCCAACTGGCTGCTGATCAAGCATCACGACGAGTTCTCCGTGGAGGAAGACGGTGCTGCCATTCTGGAAGAGAACGTCACCTCGGTCGCCTCGGGCCGCAGCATGGAAATGATCGCGGCCGGTAAGGGGCGCAAGCCGAAACCCTTCATGGTGGAGGGCGGCAAGATCCAGGCCGACGCCGTCTGGGACAGCAATCACGGACTGGCCGCCGAGGAGCGGCAGGAGGCGAGAGGCGGAAAGCGCGCCAGCACCGCAACGGCGGTTGATCTTCCGGATTTCATCGCGCCGCAGCTTTGCGAGAAGCTGGAGCGGCCACCCGGCGGGAACGACTGGATCCACGAGATCAAGTTCGATGGCTACCGCATCCAGATGCGTGTGCTCGACGGCGAAGCGACGCTGAAAACCAGAAAAGGTCTCGACTGGACGGCCAAATACCCCGAAATCGCCGAGGCGGCGTCAGCGCTTCAAGACTGCATAATCGATGGTGAAATCTGCGCTCTCGATGAGCACGGCGCGCCCGACTTCGCCGCGCTTCAGGCGGCACTGTCGGAAGGCAAGACCGGCAGCCTCGTCTACTTCGCCTTCGACCTCCTCTATGACGGCGGCGAGGATTTCCGCCTCAAACCTCTGATCGAGCGAAAGACGCGGCTGCAGGAGCTCCTCGCGGAGGCCGGCAACGATCCTCGCATCCGCTACGTCGAGCATTTTGCAGGCGGAGGCGACGCTGTGCTCAGGTCGGCATGCAAGCTATCGCTGGAAGGCATCGTGTCGAAGAAGGCAGATGCCCCCTATCAGTCCGGTCGAACGGAAAGCTGGGGGAAGTCGAAATGCCGGGCGGGCCACGAGGTGGTCATCGGCGCCTATGCCAAGACCAACGGCAAGTTTCGTTCCCTTCTCGTCGGCGTTTTCAGCGACGATCATTTTGTCTATGTCGGCCGCGTCGGGACCGGCTACGGCGCCAAGAAAGTCGAAACACTGCTTCCGAAACTGAAGGCGCTGGAGACGACGAAGTCGCCGTTCACCGGTATCGGCGCTCCGAAGAAGCAGGCTGACGTCGTCTGGGTGAAGCCCGAGCTTGTCGCCGAGATCGAATTCGAGGGCTGGACCGCGGACGGTCTCGTCCGTCAGGCGGCCTTCAAGGGCTTGCGTGAAGATAAGCCGGCCAAAGAAGTCGAGGCGGAGCGACCGCTAAGATCCTCCAAGGCCGAGATTGCGGAACCGGCTCCCCGGGCCGAACCAAAATCGACGCGCCGTAAGGGTCAGAAGGCCGATGTCATGGGTGTGCTCATTTCGAACCCGGACAAGCCATTGTGGCCAGATGCCGAGGATGGTGAGCCGGTAACAAAGGAAGAATTGGCCCGCTATTACGAGGCGGTCGGCGACTGGATGATCGACCACCTCAAGGGCAGGCCCTGCTCCATCATCCGTGCCCCGGATGGGATTGGTGGCGAGCAGTTCTTCCAGCGTCATGCCATGCCGGGGCAATCCAAACTGCTCGAATTGGTCAAGGTATTCGGCGACAAGAAGCCATACCTCCAGATCGACCGCATCGAAGGGCTCGCCGCAGTCGCCCAAATCGCGGCTGTCGAGCTCCATCCGTGGAACTGTGAACCCGGGCAACCGGAAGTTCCTGGCCGCCTGGTATTCGATCTTGATCCCGGTCCCGATGTTCCCTTTTCCACGGTTGTTGCCGCTGCCCGCGAGATGCGCGACCGGCTGGAAGACCTCGGATTGATCAGCTTCTGCAAGACGACGGGCGGCAAGGGCTTGCATGTCGTGACCCCGCTTACAGTAAACAAGCGAAAACCGTTGTCATGGCCCGAAGCGAAGGCCTTCGCGCATGACGTCTGCCAGCAGATGGCCCGAAACAACCCCGATCTCTACCTTATCAAGATGACCAAGAGCCTGCGGGGCGGTCGCATTTTCCTCGATTACCTGCGCAATGATCGCATGGCGACGGCCGTGGCGCCGCTCTCCCCTCGAGCCCGCCCAGGGGCGACCGTGTCAATGCCTCTGACGTGGACGCAGGTGAAATCGGACCTCGATCCTAAAAGGTTTACGATTCGAACCGTGCCTGCTTTGCTACCGAAGTCATCCGCCTGGAAGGATTATTGCGAGGGGCAGCGTCCCCTAGAGCAGGCGATCAAGAGGCTCGGCCGCACCGGCAAGCATGCCGCCTGACACGGCTGATCGCCCCGCGGCACTCATCTGATTGCAGCGGCATCAGTCATATCGAAGACGGCTGCGTTATCCTGGATCTCGCGGAGGCCTTTATATGAGGGGTGGCGCAGGCTGCCCTCACGCGTCCAGCCGCGAAACTCGATTTCGGCGATGAGTGTCGGTTGAGAAAAGACGAGGCGCTTTCCTTTGAGCGGCACAACAGGTTTTTTTGTCTGTAGGCGGTTCAACGTCTTGCGCAGATACTCCGCCTCCGTTCGGTTGAAGCCTGTGCCGACGGAGCCGACATAGATCCACTCGTGACCCTTTCGACCCGCAAGCAAAAGACTGCCGAGCCCACCGCGGTTGCTGACGGATTCCTCGTACCCGACGATCATGAAACTTTCGCTCTGAACGCACTTGATCTTCTGCCAGTCCCCCAGACGACCACTGCGGTAAGGGCTATCCCTGCGCTTTGCAATGATGCCTTCCAAACCCCGATGGCATGCGTGCTCAAGCAGTTCCTCGCCACCTAGATCCAGGTCTTGCGAGAACCGAATAGCGCCATCGTCGGTCTCAGGGATCAGATCTTCGAGAAGATGGCGGCGGACCGAGAGCTCGGTGCGCGTCAGGTCGTGACCGTCGAGATACAATAGATCGAAGGCGTAGAAGATGGATTCAGTCGAGATTCGTTTGCCGCCCCTTCCGCCGAGCGATCGCTGCAACGCCCCAAAGTCGGACCGACCCTCGTCATCAAGGACGACCGCTTCTCCGTCGAGAATACAGGTCGATACGCCGAGTTCTCTTACCCCTGCGGCGATCGTCGGAAATCGGTGGGTCCAGTCATGACCGCCACGGGTGAGGATGCGAATGCCCTTTGGCTCGATGTGGATTGCCAATCGGTAGCCGTCCCACTTCACCTCATAAAGCCAATCCGGCCCTTGCGGCACCGTCTGCTTCAGCAAGGCCAGGCACGGCTCCACTCTCGACGGCATCGCATCGAACGGCAGGTTTGGCTGGTCGGGATCACGCCGACGGAGAGGTCGTGATTGTATGGAATTCGACTCGCGAAGAAGCGGAGCGGAGGGGCGCCGTGGTCTGGTCATCGCTCAATGCCTGTCGGGTCGGTTCTCCGCATCGACGGATTTACGCAGGGCGTCCATGATGTTGATGACGTTGCTGGGCACCGGCTCCGCCTTCTCCTTGCCCTTGGATTTTGCTCTGACGGGCTTCTTCATTTGTTTCTTCTTGGCCTCGATGATGTCGAGCAGCCTATCCTGCACCGGGTCGGAGACCATCTTCGGGTTCCAGTGCTGCGTCTGCTTCTTGATCAGCTGCTGGACCAGCGGCATCATCTCACTGTCCGCCGGCTGATCGTCTACCTGCTCGAAATAGCTCTCCGCGTCGCGCACCTCGTCCCCGTAACGCAGGGTCCAAAGAACGATGCCTTTGCCCCGTGGCTCCAGCATCACGGCGCGCTCGCGGCGCGCAATCACCAGTCGCGAGATGCCGACCATGTCCTCGGCGGCCATCGCATCGCGGATCACCGAGAACGCCTCCTGGCCGACCGGATCGTCCGGTGAAAGATAGTAGGGCGTGTCGAGCCAGATCCAGTCGACGCCGTTGCGCGGCGTAAAGACCTCGATATCGATCGTCTTGGTGCTTTCAAGCGCGACGTTCTCCAACTCGTCGTCTTCAAGCAAGACATATTCGTTCTCGCCACGCTGGTAGGCTTTCACCTCGTCTTCATCTTTCACGTCCTTGCCGGTGACGGCATCGACATAGTGGCTGACGACGCGGTTTTGGGTGGCGCGATTGAGCGTGTGAAACCGCACCTTCTCATTTTCGGAAGTGGCCGGCATCATCTGCACCGGACAGGTGACGAGCGACAGTTTGAGGTAGCCTTTCCAGTAAGGCCGGATCGCCATGGAAACCTCCGATCACCCGGCGCGGCGCTGGTGAGCGCCGGCCGGGCCGCGTGATTTCGTCGTCGACGCGCGCGCGGCCTTCTGCCTGCTCTTTCCGGCATTGGCATTTGCAGCGGTGCGCTTCGTCTTGGCCGGCGTCGCCATGCCGGCGCTTTCGCGTAGCGCCTGCAACAGGTCGCTCGGTTTGGGAGCCGGCGGCGCCTTTTTCTTCGGAAGGGTGCGGCCTTCGATCTTGGCCTTCACCAGTTCGGCGACGGCCGCTTCATAACGGTCGTCGAACTGCTTCGGGTCGAACTCGCCCTTCTTGGTGTTGATGATGTGCTTGGCAAGCTCCAGCATCTCGCCTTCGATCTTGAGATCCGGCATCTCCTCGAATGCCTTGTCGGAGGAGCGAACCTCATAATCGAAGTTCAAGGTTGAGCCGACCAGCCCTTTTCCATGGGGACGGATGAGGAGCGTTCGCAGGCGCCGGAACAGCACCGTTCGGGCAATGGCCGCGACCTTGGCTTTCTTCATACCATCCCTCAGGAGTTTGAAAGCGTCGCTGCCCATCTTGTCGGGAGCCAGATAATAAGGTTTGTCGAAATAGACGTCATCGACCTCGTCAAAAGGAATAAAGGCCTCCACCTTCAGCGTCTTGTCGCTTTCGGGAATGGCGGCCGCGACTTCCTCGGGCTCGAGCACGACATAGCGGCCGTCCTCGATCTCAAAACCCTTGACCTGCTCCTCGCGCTCGACCGGATCGCCGGTCTCGCCGTCCACGAATTCTCGGCGCACCCGGTTGCCGGTCTTCCTGTTCAGCGTATGAAACGCGATCCGCTCGGATGTGGAGGCGGCGGTATAGAGCGCCACCGGGAAAGCCACCTCTCCGAACTTGATAAAACCCTTCCAATTCGCCCTCGGGGCAACCATCTCGCTCGCGCTCCTGACGCAACCTGTGCGAGTCAACCGAATCAGTTTACGATTGGTTCCGAGTCAAAACGAATCAAATTTCAATAGCTTAATCAGAATTACCCACGCTTTTTCCGAGTCTCTTTCATCTCCTTGAATCTGATAGGTGTTTTTCTTGACTAAGTGCTTTTAAGGTGAAAACAACCAGGAGATAAAGCCGCTGCGGACCGATTTCCCTGGCGTGACTGCTCATTCGATGCGTTGTCCCTCGCCGTCGAACACATGCAGATATTGGGGCGGGAAGGCGACATTGACCTTCGGCCCCGCCTTCAGCGCTTCGCGGTCCAGAGTGAAGATCTTGAACGGCAGGCCATGCAGGGCGAGGTGGAGGATAATGCCGAAGCCGGTGGGTTCGACGAGTTCCACGTCGGTGGCAAGCCCGCTCCCGTCATTCGTGATCAGCACATGCTCCGGCCGAATGCCGAGCGTCACCTTCGTGCCGTCTGCAAGCGGCAACGGCTTTGCCAGCGGCACGATCGTTCCATCGTTCAGCTTGACGCCGCCTGCGGTATAGCTGGCCTCGAGGAAATTCATTCCGGGCGAGCCGATGAAACCGGCGACGAAGAGATTGGCGGGGCGATCATAGAGTTCCAGCGGGCTGCCGACCTGCTGCACCACGCCGCCATGCATGGCGACGATCCGGTCCGCCAGCGTCATCGCCTCGATCTGGTCGTGGGTGACGTAGATCGAGGTCGCCCTCAGCTCGCCGTGCAGTTTCTTGATTTCGGCACGCATCTGTTCGCGCAGGCGCGCATCGAGGTTGGAGAGCGGTTCGTCGAACAGGAACGCTTTCGGCTGGCGGACGATGGCGCGGCCCATGGCGACACGCTGGCGCTGGCCGCCGGAGAGCGCTTTCGGCCGCCGTTCAAGCAACGGGTCGAGGCCGAGCTTGGCGGCGGCCGCGGAGACCGCGCTCGCGATCTTCTCCTTCGCCGTTTTCCGCAGCCTCAGACTGTAGCTCATATTGCCGGCGACATTCATATGCGGATATAGCGCATAGGACTGGAACACCATGGCGATGTCGCGGTCCTTGGGATGCAGTTCGTTCACCCGGGCGCCTGCAATACGGATCTCACCTGATGTGACTTCCTCCAGCCCGGCAATCATCCGCAACAGCGTTGACTTGCCGCAGCCGGAGGGACCGACGAGCACGACGAATTCGCCATCCCTGATGTCGAGGTCGACGCCGTGCAGCACCTGCACGTGGCCATAGGCTTTGCGGATATTCTGGATATCGATCGATGCCATTCTGTTTAACCCTTGACCGCGCCGGCCGTCAGGCCCTGGACAAGATAACGCTGGATGAGCAGGAAGAAGAGGCCGGCAGGAACGAGCGCCATGACGCCCGCCGCCATCATCTGCCCGAAATCCACCGAGAATTTCGAAACGAAGGTGAGAAGCCCGACGGGGAAGGTCGCCGCGTCGTTGCCGTTGATCAGCATCAGCGCGAAGAGCAGTTCGCTCCAGGCGGCAGTAAAGACGAAGCCGAGCGTCGCGGCGATGCCGGGCAGCGTCAGCGGCAGGATGATCTGGCGAAACGCGGTGAACTGCGTCGCCCCGTCGATCATCGCCGCCTCTTCGAGATCCTTCGGAATACCGTCGAAAAAGGACTGCATCAGGAAGGTGGCGAAGGGCACGTTGAAAGCGGTATAGACGATGACAAGCCCGGTCAGGCTGTTGGTCAGATGCAAGGGCGACAGGATCTTGAAGATCGGCGCGACCAGCATGACGAGCGGGAACATCTGAGTCAGCAGCATCAGCGCGACGATCCAGTATTTCGCCCGAAAATTGAAGCGCGACAGCGCATAGCCGGAAAGCGAGGCGCAGATCGTCACCGTCACGGCCGTCGAGGCCGAGACGATCAGGCTATTCTTGAAAAAAGTGGGAAAGGCGCTGTGCTGCAGCACGAAGGCATAGTGATCCCAGCTGGTGCGCGACGGCCACATCCGCACGCCCTCGGTATAGAGCAGATCGTTCGGCGTCACCGAGACCTTGAGCAGCCAGAACAGCGGGAAGAGCGCGAAAGCGATATAGCAGAGGATCGCCAGACGGTGCGCGATCGTTGGGATGAGGGATCGTTTCATGGCCTCAATCCTTGTTCAGCAACGTCTGCCGCAGCAGGATGATCAGCATCGAATAGGCAAGCAGCAGCACCAGCAGCACCAGCGCGATCGCCGAGGCGTAACCGAAATCGAGCCGCTTGAAGGCCGTGGTGAAGATGTAGCTCGCGACGATCTGCGTCCGGTCGGCCGGCCCGCCATTGGTCATGACGACGATGAGATCGGCGAAGTTGGAGATCCACACGGTGCGCAAGAGCACGGTGATGGCGATCGTCGGCGCGAGAAACGGCAGGGTGATCGAGCGGAAACGCTGGAACCAGCCGGCACCATCGATAGAGGCCGCCTCGTAGAGATCGCGCGGGATGGCCTGCAGCGCCGCAAGCAGGGTGATGGCAAAAAACGGAATGCCCCACCAGACATTGGCGACGATCGGCCCCCACATCGCATGATCGGGATCGGAGAGAATGTTGCCCGGCGCATGCATCAGCCCGAGCGCGAAGAGCCAGTGCGGGATCGGCCCGATGACCGGATTGAACAGCCAGGCCCAGTTGAGACCTGCGAGAAAGGACGGCACCGCCCAGGGCAGGAAAACCAGCGCCTGCGCGATTGCGCGGCCCGGGAACGGCTTGTCGAGCAGCAAGGCCAGAATGAGGCCGAAGATGAATTGCAAGACGACGGATGCGCCGGTCCACCACAGCGTGTTCCTCAGCGCACCGTAAAAAGCCGCGTCGCTCGACAACTCGCGAAAATGCTCGAGCCCGATGAAGCCGCCGGAAAAGGGGTTGAGCAGCTGAATATCGCGGAAGGCATAGGACAGCCCGAGCGTCAGCGGCACCAGCATCACCGCAATGATCAGGATCAGCGACGGCGCGCTGTAGAGATAGGGCTCCGAAGCATCTGCAAGACGGCGCAGCCACGGCCTACGGTCGCGACGCATGTCGAGCATATCGGCGGAAATGGTCATCGGATTGCGGTTTCCATTGTCTTGATCAGCGGAGTCTCGCCCGGGTGATACTTCTGAAGCAGGAGGTCGAGGCCCCCTCATCCGCCTGCCGGCACCTTCTCCCCGCTGGGGAGAAGGGGAATATGCCGCAACCTCTCGGTTCCCTTCTCCCCAGCGGGGGTCCGAAGGACGGGTCGAGACCAGCGGCTCGACCCCGGTTGGTGGCCCGAAGGGTCGGATGAGGGGGCTCCGCACTCAGAGCCCACCAATTACTTTTTGGCCAGGAACTTCTGCTGCGCCTTGGTCAGATAATCCGCCCACTGATCAGCCAGATCCTTCGCCGAGATATCGCCGAGCAAGGCCTGTTGCGAGGTCTTGATCGCGAGCGAATCCTTGAAGAAGGCGAACTCTTCCAGATAGGTCGGCATCACGGTCGGCACGGTGTTCGGATCCGCCAGTTCCTCGAACCAGCCCTTGAACTGGTCACCGGCATAGAAGGGATCCTTCTCGGCCGCCGTATAGGCCGGCAGGGCGCCGATGCGCTTGTTCCACTCGATATTGCCTTCCGGCCCTTCGAGGGTGGCGATCAGCTTCCAGGAGAGATCCTTGTTGGCGCTCGTCGAAAACATCGACCAGCCGCCATAACCGATGGTCGGGAAGGACTTGCCGTCAGGGCCCTTCGGCAGCGGCGCGACGCCGAAATCGTCCTTCTTCATGCGTTCGGCAATGGCGATCAGCGCATCCGGATCCTGGTCGAGGAAGGCGCAGGTGCCGGAATAGAAACCGGCGACGACTTCGTTGAAGCCCCAGTTGACGCTGTCCTTCGGCGCATATCCCTTCTTGTAGAGATCGACCATCCACTCGATGCCCTTTGCCCAGCCGGGGCTGTTCATGGTCGAGGTACCGTCTTCCTTGAAGTACTTGTTGTCGCCGGCCATCGTGGCGGCGAAGATCATCCAGCCATTGAGGCCGCCCGGGCCGCCGCGCATGCAGTAGCCGTATTTGCCGGGCAGCTTGGAGACCTTTTCCGAGGCGGCGGCAAACTCGTCCAGCGTCTTCGGCGGCGCTGCGACACCAGCCTCCGAAAGCAGCTTTTTGTTGTAGAACATCGCCCTCAGATAGAAGCCGTAGGGCAGCATGTAGGCGGTGTTCTTGACGTCGCGGCCGAGCTCGAGCGCGCGCGGCGTCAGCTCCTTGGTGTGCTCCCATTTTTCGAGATAGGGCTCGAGGCTTTCGAGCATGCCGTTATTGGCATAGAGCGACAGCCAGGTATCGGGCATCTCCATCACATCGGGCACATCACCGGCCGAGACCATGGTCGCGAATTTCTGGAAGGCTTCGTTCCAGGGCAGCGAGATGATATCGACCTTGGTGCCGGGATTGGCGGCCTCGAACTTGCCGACGATTGATTTCAGCGTTTCGGTGCGCTCCGGGCTGGTGATGACTTCGACAAGCTTGAGCGTCGTATCGGCAAAGGCCGTGCCGGCCATCATCGAAGCAAAGAACGTCGAGATTATTAGTTTTTTCATGGCTCAGTTCCCCCTTGTTAGGTTTCTCTCGGGTTTCAGGATTGTGAGGCGGCGGCGAGCGCCTCCTCGATGTCCCTCCACAGAGCCTCGGTTCCTTCGAGGCCGACATGGAGGCGTACGGATCGCGCATGGATGCCGAAGGTTTGCGCGGAGTTCGGCTGTGCCTTCTGCTGAAGCACGACCTCGCCTGGTACGATCAGGCTTTCATGCCCACCCCAGCTTACACCCAGTTTGAACAGCTTGAGATGGTCGGCGAAAGCGCGGATATCGACGCCGTCGCGGAAGATGAACGAGAACAGGCCCGAGGTGCCGTTGAGCCCCGCGGGCAGACGGTTGGCAAGCCCGGGATGGCAGACCGTCTCCACCACCTCGAGCTTCTGCAGGCGTCTGGCGATTTCAAGCGCCGATGCCTCATGCGCCTTCATGCGCAGCGGAAGCGTCCGCAGGCCGCGGATCAGCAGCCAGGCATCGAACGGCGAAAGCTTGCCGCCGAGATAGGGATAGGCCTCGGCTTTGACGCGCGCGATCATTTCCTTCGAGCCGGCGACGACGCCCGCCACCACATCGCTGTGGCCGCCGAGATATTTCGAAGCGGAATGGATGACGAGATCGACGCCCAGCGTCAGCGGCCGCTGGAAGAAAGGGCTCGCCCAGCTGTTGTCGATCATCGAGACGACGCCGTGCCGCTTGGCGAGGGCGGCCAGCGCACCGACATCGTGCGCCTCCATCACCCAGCTCGTCGGGCTTTCCAGGTAGAGGAGCTTGGCGCCGGGCAGCGCCCTCGCGACGGCTTCCTCGTCACGGCCGTCGACATAGGTCACCTCGATCTTCATCCGCTTCAGGATGGTGCCGAACAGGCGGAAGGCATCGGGATAGACATGCCGGACGGCGACAATGCGGTCGCCCGGTTCGACGAAGCTCAGCACCGCCGAGGAGATCGCCGCCATGCCGCTCGCAAAACCCAGCGCATCCTCCGCACCTTCGAGCTTGGCCAGCATTTCCTCAAAGGCGCGCACCGTCGGGTTCAGCCCGCGCGTATAGGTCGGCCGCACCTTCTCGCCGCGATAGACGGTGATCATCTCGTCGTAATTGGAAAAGGTGAAAAGCGAGGTCTGAAAGATCGGCGGCACGACGGCATCGGCGAAGTTGCCGTCGTCGTGGGCGGTGATGAGGGAAGCAAGATCGAACGGATCTGCGCCGTTGCTCATTTGGACATTTCCTTGATGTCTTCCTCGACGATATCGAGAATTTTCAATGTTTCCGCGCGCGCCGCCTCCGCATCGCGGGCGGCGATCGCGTTGAAAAGCGTGCGGTGAAAGGGAAAGGACCGGCGGGCGAAATCCTGCCGGTCGAACGGATGCTCCCAGAAGCGCTCGAAGGTCTCGCGCATCTGCTCGAGCAGCTGGCGAAACAGCGGATTGTGGGTGGCGTCGTAGACGGCAAGGTGGAAGGCGAGATCTTCCGGCCCGGAGGTGCCTTTCTCCAGATGCACCCGCTCCATCTCATTGAGCTTCTCCTCAATGACGACAAGGTCCTTCTCGGTGCGCCGCCGGGCCGCGACCATGCCCGCCTCGCATTCAATGCCGCGGCGGACCTCGAGCGTCTGCAGCAACGCGTCGCGCAGATGCACCGTGTCGAGCGACAGCGGCATATGGATCGTCGCCCTGGAAACCGGCTTCAAAAGATAGGTGCCGCTGCCCTTGCGCGTCTCGATGACGCCGAGCGCCTGAAAGTGGCGGATCGCCTCGCGAATGGTCGAACGGCCGACGGCAAGAGCCGCCATCAGCTCCCGCTCGGCCGGCAGCCGATCACCCGCCTGCAACCGCGCTTCCTCCACATAATCCGCCAGCGCATCGGTCACCTGACGCGCCCGGTCCATGACGGGAAGCGGCCGGATCACCGGCCTGTCGCTACGATTTGCCTTCATGGTTCCCATTTTTACTATCAGGCAGCCCGACGTGAAATTGGTCTGACATCTTAGCATTCCGCAAAGATGGGAAGGCGTCAAGTCATGTTGTGGGAGTAATCCCGCCCTCCACAACACCCTTTTGCACCAGCGGAATGGTTCTCGTCACTCGAGTAAAGAGCCGGGATCGCCTTGCAAGCCGAGCTTCTTCCTCTTGCGCCTGGCCAGGGTCTGTCGGAATATGACCCCGTTGGGGTCGAGGGAATGGTTGGGAAATGGCGGAGGAGCGAATAAGGGGCCTTGATGGCATCCGGGCTATCGCCATCCTTGGTGTGTTCTATACGCATTTCGTCGATGGAGACTCCTTACTCGGCGATCTGGCGGTGCGAGCGTTCTTCATTTTGAGTTCCTTCCTGATCACCGGCAACCTGATCGCGTTGCGCGACTCCGAGGGGTTCGGTTTTGCGGCGCTGCGAGTTTTCTACGCGCGAAGAGCGCTCAGGCTCCTGCCAATCTACTACGCCATGGTCCTGGCCCTCGCCGCGATAGGCCTCGTCACGTTCCGCGATGGGCTTTTTTATCATCTCGCCTTTCTGTCGAACGTCTGGTTCGCGATGGGCAAGAATTGGAACCCGTGGGTGCTTGCACATACCTGGACCCTGTCCGTCGAATGGCAGTTCTATCTCCTTTGGCCGCTGGTTGTCCTGAACTGCACAAACAGATCGGTGACGCTGGCCGCCTCGGGCGCCATCGCCATTGCGCTTGCATTCTGGCTCGGCTGTTATGTCACGGGCTATTACCCCGAGAACGTGGTCTTGTGGCCGCCCTTCTCGCTGGATGCACTGGGCGTGGGAGCCTTGATTTTCTTTTTCTCGGCCATGCTGGTACGCCCGAGCCAAACGCGGCTAATTGCAGCAATCCTGCCGGCAGCATTGTGGGGTGCCCTGCAACTCATCGAGACAGATGGCCGCCCACAATTGCCGGTTGTCGTCGATTTTCTTCTGCAAATTCTTCCGCTTCTGCCGTTGGCAATTCTGATTGCCATAACGGCATCAGGGACCAGCCCGATTCTCAGTCGCATCCTTGGAGCCCGGCCCTTGGCCTATCTCGGGCGCATCAGTTACGGATGTTATCTCTACCACTTCCCGATGCTTTGGCTGATAACGGAGATGATGTGGCGGGTGTTCGATTATCCGCTGAAGCGGGGGATCATCCAGCTGGTCGTCGTCGCGATCCCCACAATCGCTTTTTCCGCCCTGAGCTGGGAACTCATCGAACGGCCTATCCAGAAATGGCGGACCGGGAGCCGCCAAAAGGTGGCGCAGACCAAGTTCACCGCATGAGCTAAGGCTGGTGCAGCAGCGTGGCGCAGAATCTCCTCCCGCCGCTCGATCGTCGGCCCGGTGGCAAGCAAGGCAGCTGCTGCCTCCGATATCATGCCGACATCGGCGAGATGGTCGCTCTCCGTCCTCGGCCAGGAGTGGCTAATCGCCTTGATCGGTCGGCGGTCCGAGGCGATGCGGGCGAGCAGAGATCTCGCCGCGGCAACATCAGCATTCCTCTGGCGGCTTCAACCGCCGGAATTGCATCAACAAAAGCAGATCGTAGACAATCTTCAACGCGCCGCAAATGAGAAGCGGCCGGGCACGGAGCGCGCCTGCCAGCACGGGACTGGCCGAGGCGGCGAGACTGCGGCACCAACGTGAAGCTGGCAGCCGCTGCCCGCTCCGCCTCGCTGACGACGGCCATCATGTAAGACGAGCGCGCCGGCACGTCCATCTGCGACAGCGCGGCCCGGACAAGCAGGAAGAAAAGCGCGAGGACAGCGTTGGCGCAAGTGCAGCCAGCATCAGGGCGATGCTCGACGGAATGTGCGCGAGTCGATCCGCTAATGTGCCTTACAATCGACGTTAATCGAGGCAGTGTGGTCACGCGAACTTGTTGCAGTTCCGGATTGATCGAAACAGAAGCGTTTTGCAACGATCCCGATCGTATACGTGCGGCCACATTGCGCTGGAATATCTAGTGCGTAGTCATGTGGGCCTGCAGTTTGTGATGGTTCCGAAAAGGCGGTATGGCCGAAATACGAGAGATTTCGGACGACCCATTTTCGTTCCGAACCGGCAAACCCGAGCTGCGATCGAACATGCTCGCGCTGCGTTTGCCGATTTTCTGAATGGTCAATCTCCCCGCTCAGCCGCTTGGTTTCGGCGACCGTCACATCGAATCTCACATCATCGCGTCCTGGAACTTGGCCATAGTCATTTGCATATTTCCAGGAAGCCCGAATCCGTGAAATGGACACTCCACCAAGATGAACCGTCCCGACCGTCTCGAGCTTTAAGTCAGTTGCCATAGATCTGTCCTCGCGCCCCTCGGGTGGAGGGCACGCGCTATATAGCGGGCGGTAGTTACATTGATCACCGCCCGAGCCCCAGAGGCAGTCACTTAGCGACCGCCATTGATCAAGATTTGGCACCTCTCTTTGTGTTGCTCCGTTCAAGGTTGACCCAAGCGGCATCCAAGGATGGATTCCACCTTCGATGCTCTTTGCCCAATCGGTTCGGTGCAGATCGATTTGTTTCAGCTTTTGGCGTTCCGCCTCGAGTTCCAATAACGTGGACCATTGCGTCGTTGAAGAATACGGTTCGCGAGATAAGGCGTCGGAAGCAAAGCGCTGTCCGCTTATCTGGGTCGTTAGCGTATGGCAGTCTGTGCAAATCCCTGAGGGATCTCGCAGCGTCCGCGCTCTTTGAAGTTCGAGTTTGTAAGTCGCGGTGTAACCCGTACCTATGACTCTGAACGGCGCATCTTCGCTTCTGGGGTGACGGGGCAGATACTCCCCAAGACTGAAGGCGTCCCGTTGAAGATTGTGTTTCGACACACCATAGCCAACTCGCGACATCGAGATGTTAGGGCTGATCGCATATGGGCTCTTGTTATCGTGGCACGAAGAGCAAGGCACTCGAAACTGCGGATCATATAGTTTCTCCGCCCTCGCGCGAGTGTGTGCATCCGCGTATCCGTTGCCTCCGGGTGGAGGAAATTTCCGAGACCAGTCAAACTGCTGTACTTCCTTTGTCCCGTCGAAGTAGACGATCTCGCCCGTCTGTCTGTTGAACCCGATGACGCCATAGCGAGCGAATTGCGGATTGTAAGACGACCAATAAGCGCTCGCTTCGACTTCCAGCGAAGGCTGGGATTTTCGACAAAGGAAAAGCCATTCGACATTGCCTTTGACAACGCGTTTCAACCTGGAATTCAATCCGCAATACGACACATCTCCCGCAAGTGATGGCTTGTCACATTGGGCGAGAAAGCGTGTTCTTTTGACGATAGTGCCTTGCGTATCGCGATACTGAAATTCGAACGTTTCCGAGTCGAGGCTGCTCCGTGCAAGATCGACAACATTGCCCTCCACCTGCATGGGAATTGTCCGTGCGTCGTTCTCACAGTCTCCTTCCGGAATTTGTCCGAATACAGCGCGAGCCTCGTCGCCAAAGCGCGTGATTGTGTTATTGCTCATGGAAGCAGGAGCCCACAGAAAGTCTCCGTTCCAGCGGTTCACCAAGTCGACGAAGAACTGCTCGAACGCCGACGTCCCGCCATAAAGCTCTCCGCGAGCATCGCTGCGTGCAACAACCACAGCCATGAACAGGAGAACAACGAGCATAGGGCCGCGATGCATACGCCCGAACAAGCTAACGCGCACGTGCCATGATCTCAGGTTCATCCGTAGTGAGGGTCATCATCGAAAATTTCCAGACACCGCCATCCCTCACCAAGACCGCCTTCATAACGGCGGAATAGTCGAGTGCCGGCACTTCGAGATCTGATCGTTGAATGGTGGTGAGTATTGCCGATTTGACCTCTATTCTGTCGATCATCTTCGGATCCGCCACATGGAGCAATGTGTTGGATTCGAAATGGCGAACTCTGGACGTCCGGTTTTGGAGATCAAAGAATAACCCCTTGAGGTATGTCGCCAGCTGCTCTGGGCCGAGTGTTTTCTTCAATTGAAGTGACCCACCTCCGCTACAGACCTCGTAGGACGCGTCAGCGGTAAACATCCTGGCAATTGCTGCCGCATTCTGTTCATCGACCGCCCAATAATACTGATGGATCAGATCCATAGCAGCTTGACGATCCGCCGGCCCGGGATTGCTAACAGCAGCCGACCAGTCGCGGTTGAGCGTAGGATCGGCGCATCCGGACTGTGACCAAGCCGTTGGGCCCGAGCACAGCAACGCTGCTGAGGCGGCGGCCAACAAAACAATCCTGTTGAGCTTCGTTTTTGTAACCTGGAGAATAGCCAACCGTCCCTCCTGTCAGCTTTACTCAGAAATACGATTGAAGAAGCATTCAAAATGGTCGGCAACAATCAACGCGGCATGAGTGTTATACACGCGATATCGAGATTAACCGTGCATTGCGACCTTTCATGATCACTGATGCTTGTATTTTATCTTGAAACACTAATCAAGAAGTTGCTGATCTTGCAGTCCGGCGTTTCGTTGCCAGGCCTATGATTTGCTTGCACGATTCGTGAAAACACATGTCACAATACATCATTGAGCGATCCGGCGGAGAAGCGGGATGGACGAGGTTGTAAAATGGTTGAAAGAGCTTGGTCTCGAGAAATACGCGAAAAACTTCTCTGAAGCGGAAATTGATTTCGAGACCCTCCCGCTACTATCAGCCGATGATCTGAAAGAAATGCTGATTCCGATCGGGCCGCGGCGAAAGATACTTTCCGCAATCGCCGGTATGACAGAGGGGCCCGAAATAAAGGCCAGAAAGGTCACCCCGGTAGAACGGAGACCCCTGACGATATTGTTCTGCGACATGGTGGCATCGACGGAATATGCCACCAAACTGGATCCTGAGGACTTCAGTCGCTTAACGCAAATCTATTTGCGCCGTTGCAGCGCGCTCGTCCGCGCGCATGGAGGCTTCGTCGCAAACTACATTGGTGACGCGCTTCAGGCGCTCTTTGGTTATCCGGCCGCTGAAGAGGATGATGCCGAGCGAGCGATATCCCTTGCAATCAGCCTTGTCCAAACGATACCGCAAATCGAGGCCCCGGATGGGTCGAGGCTCCAGGTCCGCATCGGCATTGCGAGTGGATTGGTCGTTGTCGGAGACTTCGAAGGAGCTCCGGCGGGAGTGTCGACTGTGGCTTTCGGGCCGGTTCCAAACCTTGCGCAAAGGCTTGAAGCACTCGCGGACCACCAAACCATTCTGATCGATCAGAACACGCGGGATTCAGCGGCCGGAGCATATGAGTTTACCGACATCGGCGAGCTGACATTGAAGGGCTTCGCCAAGGCGGTAAGAGCCTGGAAAGTCATCCGTCCCAAAAGTCTCGGAAACAGGTTTGCCAAAAGAGGCCAGCTTGCAAGATTTGTCGGGAGACGCCGCGAGGTGGCTGACATTCAAGCTTTGGCGGAGGATGTCAAGTCGTCCCGCCAAGGACGCGTCCTTCTGGTCACGGGCGAAGCGGGCATCGGAAAATCCCGGCTAATTTACGAGTCCAAAAGGCAGCTTGAGGGTTTCAACTACATCACACTGCAATGCGCGCCCGCTTTTACCAACAGCGCGCTCGCGCCCTTCATCGAGCTCATCAAAGGTCATGACGCGTTCAGATATTCCCCGACGGTTACAACCCTCCGGGAACTTATATCCAAACTTGACGTACCGATCGCGACAACGCTCCCGGTTCTTGCAAGATTGCTTGGATTGGATCAGAACGAATATCCCCTGATAGATCTATCGTCCCAGGATCAGCAGCAGGTAATTAGAGAATTTTTCTTTACTTTGCTGCGTAGCTTCGCAAACCAGGCTCCCATTTGGCTAACGATCGAGGACGAACAATGGATTGACCCGTCGTCGGCAGATCTCTTGAGAGCGATCATATCGAATATCTCTGCGGACAGTATCTATCTTGTCCTGACCTCTCGGCTGTCCTCCTGCGTTAGCCTCGAAGACAGCTCGGCGGATAAGAAGATAACGTTAAAGCGCCTTAACTCCCGCGATACGCAAGAACTCTGCCAGGCGCTTGCTCAAGATACCGTCATGGAAACATCCACTGCAAATCTCATAGTGAGTCGGGCTGAGGGCGTGCCCCTGTATGTCGAGGAGCTTTGCCGATCACTTGTGACCGTAAATGGCAGCTCAGCACCAGACATACCGGTCTCGCTACAATCATCGCTCCTGTCACGCCTGGACAAAATGGGCGAGGGAAAGCGGATAGCTCAAATCGCAGCTGTTATAGGCCGTGAATTCCAAATCGATCTTCTTGCACACGTTTCGGCAACTCCATCCAATCAGCTGCATTCGATACTCAATGACCTCGTTGTCGCGGGAGTTTTGATCCACCAACCGACGTCCGGCTGGCCCACGTACAGTTTTTCTCACGCGCTTCTGCAGGAGGTCGCACGCGACAGCCTCCTGCTCGAGCGGAGGCGAGAAGTGCACCGTGCCATAGCTCAGGGTATCCTCATGTTTGAGCCCAACCTGGCAAGACAGTCGCCGGAGCTCCTGGCACAGCACTACGAAGGGGCCGGCGAGTATGCTCAGGCGGCTGACTATTGGCTGGAGGCCGGTTTGAGGCTGGGTTCGACATGGGCGAAAGTTGAAGCTGCAAACATGTTTGTGCACGGTCTTCGATGTCTTGAAAGATTGCCGGCATCAAAGGAAACAGACCGCAGGAAACTCAAACTGGAGCTGGAACGGGGCGACGTCTTGTATGCCACGTTCGGATACGTCACTTCGGAGGGGAGTGCCGCCTATGAACACGTCATGCGCCTCAGCGAAGAGCTCGAAGATATCGACGCCGGAATCCGCGCGCTTGATGGCCTTTTCGGAACAGCTCTAAATTCAGCGAAATTCGCAGACGCCGGATGGGCGAGCGAGCGCCTCATAACACTCGGCGAGACAAACAAAAACCGTCGAGCGCTTGTCCTTGGCTTGCAGTTCAAAGGAATGTGCCTGTTCTCTCTAGGAAAGCTGAAGGAGGCAAAGCAATACCTCGAGCGAGCGCTACAACACCGGAACCACGCCGAGGAAATTGGCAGTGATTTTCCGAGTATGGCGATGAGCTATCTTTCCTGGACGCTTCAGATTTTGGGGGAGTCCGATAGCGCTCGGCATCTATACCTTGAGGCGGAAAAAGATGCCCGGCAACAGTCCAGCTACAATCTTGCGGCCTGCCTCGGCAACGGCTGCATTTTGATGGCCATGAGACAGGACGTGACGGCAGTCAGCGCAATGGTCGACGAACTGATCCCACTTGCGGAGAAGAACGGGTTTCAACTGTGGCACAAGATCGGTCTTTTCTTCAAAGGTTGGGTCACAGTGTATGCAGAACACGACGGCAGTGGCCTCGAAGAGATGCGGCGGACCTGCGACAATCTCGGGCAGCAACTTATCGATAAGACATGTTACCTCTGCCTGCTTGCGACTGCGACGATGGAACTGGGAGATTTTGCAAACGCCCGAATCCATCTTGCAGAGGGACTTGACGTCGCACGAACGACTGGCGAGAGCTATTTCTTGGCGGAACTCTTACGCCTAGAAGCAGTAAACGAGTTTCATCTCAACGGCTCCGAAGCTTCCGCGCGTGCAGCACTCCAGCAAGCTGTCCAACTGGCGCGAAACCAGGGGGCAAGAATCTGGGAAAACCGCGCCGTGGCTACATTGACGAAGTTGGAAGAAGAAGCGCTGGCTGCGAATTCTGTTTATGTCAATGAGCAGACCAAACCGCATTTCCCAGAAGCTCCCTGACCGTCCAGACAATTTGTCTGGAGCGGCAAAAGTCGTTACTACGACACAAGGGGCCGTAGTGCCTTCCAACATGCATGAGCTCAGAGGCATGCGCGACTACCTGAAAAGCAAAGACTTTCACCGGCATATGCGGTCGCTGCTGGCTCCAAAATTTCGTGCGCTTGGCTGGGAATCGCAAACGGCCGGCAAGTGCAGCTTTGCCCGGGGGAGAAGGGTTTGTTGGCTGCAGGTTTCGCAATATTCGAACAGCTTGATCGGCGCGAAGTTTACGATCAACATGACCGAGGGCTCCGGTTCCGCTGGTGACATTAGAAGACTTCGCCGCCTAGACGAGGCGGATCGCGCGTTTGGCAAAGCTCTGGAAGAAACCATCATCGCGCGTCTTGCCAGGCCCGATCCTGATTCGGAAATCGAAGTCGTTGGAGACAACGGCGGAACTGTCTTGGTCAAGCTCGGCGACCTTGCGCGAGCAAATCCGCGACAATGGGAGATCCCCTCCGATGTCTGGCTGCCCTATTTCAGCAAAGGCGATGTTGACGATTGGGCTGCGTTCCTCTTGCCTCGGCTTGAGCGAATGACTGCGCCTTGCTCACCCGAAGTCATCGATCCGCAGCTGTGGGCCCAGCGGTTTTGCCGTTTCATCGGTTCTTTCCGCTCCAAATGAGAGGTGCTACCCACCCACCGGCGTCAGGTCGACGAGCGCCTTGATCGGCAGGTGATCCGAGGCGATGCGGGCGAGCGGCGTATCATGCGCCTCCACCTCGGAGATGATGCCCTTGCGGTTGGCGATGATGCGGTCGAGCGCCAGAAGCGGCAGGCCGGCGGGAAAACTCGGCACGGCGGGCGGCAGCTCGCCGAAGGCGGATTGGAATGTGTTCAGCGACGAGCGGTCGCCGAGCCGCCATTCGTTGAGGTCGCCGAGCAGGATGGTCGGCATCTCATGCCTGTCGTTGATCAGTTCGACGAGGGTCCGGGCCTGCTGGGCTCTGCTGTGGCGCAACAGGCCGAAGTGCGCGGCGATGATCCGCAGCGCGCCGCCCTCTTCCAGCTCGATTTCGACGACGAGGGCGCCGCGCGGCTCCAGCCCCGGCAGTTTCACCTGGTGCACATCATGCACCAGCCCCTTCTTGAACAGCACGACGTTGCCGTGCCAGCCATGCGCCTTCGCCATGCCGGCGACCGGCACAGGGATCAGCCCCGTCTCCCGCTCCAGCCGGCCGAGATCGAGTATGCCCGTGCGCTCGCCGAAACGTGTGTCGGCCTCCTGCAGCGCGATCACGTCGGCGCCGATTTCATGGATCACCCGGCTGGTCCGCTCCGGATCGAAGCGGCGGTCGGTACCGACACACTTGTGGACATTGTAGGAAGCGATCAACGTTCCGGCGCTACGCGGCCTTGCCTCCATATGCGCTGCGTCAAGCCGCTTTTTCCTGCTCCTGATCGAGGCGAGAATGCTGGCGGGAAGACTGTCTTTCCTGGCGTGCATTGGGAAGCGCACTTGTTCCGTTGATCAACGAGGCTACTCACTCGGCAGTATAGGCGGCCGCGCGGAACTTGCCATGTCGGAATGCAAAAAATCAGTCAGAGATAGGGCGAACCAAGCCACAGCACCTTCTCGATCAGCCGCACCGGGAAGGGCCGCGCGCGTAAGCCGTCCAGCGTCACCAGCGTTGCCGATTTCAGGATTTCTTCGATATGCTCGTCGATCTCGGCGGCAAAGCCCTCATTCAGCACTTCGAGGTCGACCTCGAAATTCAGCCTGAGCGAACGTGGATCGAGGTTGGAGGAGCCGACATAGGCCCAGGTGCCGTCGATCGTCAAAAGCTTCGAATGGCTGAAGCTGCCGCTCGAGCGCCAGATGCGGCAATAATTTTTGAGAATCTGATCGAATTGCGCCGTCATCGCCCGATCGACCAGCATGAGATTGTTGAGAGCCGGTACGACGATATCGACTTCAACGCCGCGCCGCGCCGCCGTCACCAGGGCGCTGATGAGTTCGCGGTCCGGCAGGAAATAGGGCGACATGATGCGGATCGATTGACGCGCAACGGAAAAGGCGCCCATCAGCATCTTATGGTTGGTTTCGAGGCTGCGGTCCGGCCCTGAGGCGACGATGCGCATCAGGATGGGGTCGCCGGGGCTGCGCTGCGGCGGTTCGATGCGCCACACCTCGTCGTTCAACAGTTCGTCGGTGGTGAACCGCCAGTCTTCGGCGGCAAGATCGAAGAGATCGGCGACGACCGGGCCGGTGACGCTGAAATGCGTATCACGGGCAAAGGTCTCGCCCGTCGCCTCCTCGCTGAAACCCGCCCTGATATTCATGCCGCCTGTCAGCGCGATGCGTCCGTCGACGATCAGGATCTTGCGGTGGGTGCGCAGATTGGCATAGGGCAGCCGCAAACCCATGATGACATTACCGTTGAAGACGGCGACGGTGACGCCGCCCTCCTTGAGATGGCCGAGAATGCTCGGCACCGAATAACGCGCGCCAACGGCATCGATCAGCACCCGGACCCTCACACCCCGCTTCACCGCGGCAATCAGCGCATCGGCGATGCGCAGACCGATGACGTCACGGTCGAAGATGTAGGTTTCGAGCAGGATGCTGCGCTCCGCTTCATCGATGGCGGATTTCATCGCGGCATAGGCCTCGTCGCCGGTCTCCAGCATGTCGATCGTATTGCCTGATGTCAGCGGGTTGCGTGTGACGCGGTCGCCAAGCGTCTGCAGCGCCGCAAAGCGGCGGCCGAACTGGCTGATCACGGTCTCGGCGTCGGCGTCGAATGTCTCCAGTTCGTCGGTCCCGGGCGCGAGCAGCAGGGCGTCGCGGCGAATGCTCAGCGATTTGCGGCGAATGCGATTGATGCCGGCAATCGCATAAAGCAGCGCACCGACAACAGGCGAGAGGATGATGACGCCGACCCAGCCGATTGCCGCGCGCACCTCCTCCTTGGTCATGGCGGCATGGATCGCCGCCGCGGCTCCCATGGCGATCGAAACGACAAAGAGAATATGCGGCCAGTAGGTCGACAGGAGATAGAACATCGCTGGCCAATATAGCCGCGAAACGGCGGCGTTCAATTATGCCGCCGCTCCCCCATGGCGCGAAATTTCTCCTCGGGATTATTTTGCCGGGAGTGGGCCATTCGATCGCGGGAACAATCCTGGTTGAGATCGATTCCTCCTCAGAAGATGAGGATCGCCATCATGAACATCGCCGCAAGCGTCGGTCCTGCCTTGGCGCTCGAAGTCGCGGATGCCGAAAGCATTGCCGAACTCCGGCATCAGGCCGAGGACTGCACCCGCTGTGACCTCTATCGCAATGCGACGCAGATCGTCTTCGGTGAAGGTCCGGGAAAGGCCGAGATCGTCCTTGTCGGTGAGCAGCCCGGTGACCGGGAAGATATCACCGGCAGGCCCTTTGTCGGCCCGGCAGGGCATCTGCTCGACCTCTGTCTCGATGAGGCCGGTCTGGATCGTCAACGCTGCTACGTCACCAATGCCGTCAAGCACTTCAAGTTCACGCCGCGCGGCAAACGACGGCTGCATGCGAAACCCAATGCCGGCGAGATAAGGCGTTGCGCCTGGTGGCTCGGCGCGGAGCTCAACATCCTGCAACCGAAACTCGTGGTGGCGCTGGGCGCAAGCGCTCTTTACGCGCTGCTTGGGCCGAAGGCGAAATTGACGCCCGAGCGCGGTCATGTCCTGCAGCCTGCAAACCACCCGCCGGTTCTGGTGACCATCCACCCCTCCTATCTCCTGAGAATCCGTGATGAGGCCGAGCAGCAAAGGCAGCGCCAGGCATTCGTGTCAGATCTGCACAGGGCGACGGAATTTCAGCTTCGGTGAATGCCGATTCTCAACCTTGATATGCTGCAATGCGAAATATTTGCGGTTGCAGTTCGATTTCGCTTGAAACGGCGCTCCTCCTCTGGAACCATCCTGGCAGTATCGCGTTCGAACGACGGCATTATGTGACTGGAGATCAGCGATGTCAGAAACTCGCGAAGAGTGGATCAAAAAACGTGCATACGCCCTTTGGGAAGAAGAGGGCCACCCGACAGGGCGAGATTCCATCCATTGGGAAAAGGCCCGGCACGAGCGCGAAGCGCTCGAAGGCTCTGCTGCCCCCTCCAACGGCAAAGAAGCCAAACCCAAGGCCAAGCGCGCCGCAACGGTCACGAAGCGTGCCGCAACAGGCGCCAAGACGAATGGCGTCGTCACGCCGGCGCCCAAGCGGACGGTGAGCCGCAAGACGGCATCCTGACTGCTGGAATACCGATCACATTCAAAAAAGGGCGTCGTTGCGACGCCCTTCGGCTGTGCTTTGTCATATCCCTGAATTAGTTGGGTCTTAAGAGAGATTGTAGGCGGGCTTGCCGCGCGGGGGGGTGAACAAAGGCCGGATGACGCTGCAAGCTTTGAAGCTTCCAAAAAATTTGAGGCTTCGCCCGCAAGCCGGGAACAAGATCATACAAAGACTGTTTGTGGCGAAATAAGGGGGGCAGCCATGAACGATCGTATCCGAATGCTCTTCGTCACGCCTCTTGCCGCCCGCAGCCACGCTCCCAATGTGATCGTGTGAGCCATGGAAATATCGCTCGTGCTCATCGCCGCTCTGCTTTATCTCGGTCTGGCGCTCGGCTTTATCCTCGTCATCGATAACCTCGTCGGACTGGTTTTTCGCGATTCCCGTACGCCGCTGCAACTGCCCTCCTTCGACATCGGCCGCGCCTTCGTAGCGTCGCAGAAATTCCAGCGGAAATAACGGTTCTCGGCTGGCGCCCACGCACGGTTAGAAAGTAGGGTGGGCCTGGCGCATCGGCCCGAAAATCGGAATTGATTTTCGGAAAGCAGGATGAGATCGACGACAATGGGACAGGCGCGAAGCGTTCAGCCGGCGATTTGGCTTTTTGCGGCGCGCTCCTTGCGCGACTTCGGCGACGGTTTCGTGGCCATCCTGTTGCCGGTCTATCTCCTTGCTCTTGGATTTTCGCCCCTGCAGGTCGGTGTCATTGCGACGGCATCCCTTTTCGGATCCGCACTTTTGACGATCATCATCGGATTTCTCGGCGCGCATCATGATCTCCGCCGGCTGCTTTTGGCAGCCGCCGGCCTGATGGTGGCCACCGGTGTCGCCATGCCCATGATCGACGATTATGCGCTGCTGCTCGCCATCGCCTTTGCCGGCACGATCAACCCGTCGGCAGGCAGCGTGAGCATCTTCGTGCCGCTTGAACATGCGGTCCTTGCCCGGGAGGTGACCAGCGTCGACCGAACGAGGATGTTCGCGCGCTACAGCCTCGTCGGGGCGCTTGCAAGCGCCGGCGGCGCGCTTGCCGCTGCGCTGCCTGACCTCATCACGCGGTTCGGGATGACGCAACTGAGTTCGCTCAGGCTGATGTTCGTTCTCTATGCGCTCGTTGGCATTCTCGGGGGCCTTCTTTATGCCCGCATACCGCCTCGCCCGGTGACGCACGAAGAGCACAAGCCAGCCGCACTCGGGCCTTCGCGCGCCATCGTCATGAAGCTCGCAGCCCTCTTCAGTCTCGATGCCTTCGCTGGAGGTTTCGTTGTGCAGTCTTTGCTCGCGCTGTGGCTGTTCGAACGATTCGATCTTTCGCTGTCCGAGGCTGGAGTGTTTTTCTTCTGGACGGGTGTTCTGTCGGCGTTTTCGTTTCCTGTTGCCGCCCGGCTATCGAAGCGGATTGGACTCGTGAACACCATGGTGTTCACCCACATTCCATCAAGCGTAGCTCTCGCCCTTGCCGCATTCGCCCCCACCTTGCCGTTGGTGCTTGCCTTGCTGCTGGTTCGGGCCGCGCTTTCGCAGATGGATGTGCCAACCCGGTCTTCTTACGTGATGGCTGTTGTCACCGAGGCGGAGCGAGCCGCCGCCGCAAGCTTCACATCGGTGCCGCGCAGCCTCGCATCGGCGGCCAGCCCTGCACTGGCGGGCGCTCTTTTCGCCGCGTCTTATCGGGCTTGGCCGCTTGTCATCTGTGCCGGCCTAAAGATCATATACGACCTCTTGCTGTTGCTGCAGTTCCGCCACCTCAAGCCGCCCGAGGAATCCTGAAGTGCTTTGCTTGCAGTGGGCGCATGCCGCTCAGGTCCGGACTCTGAGAGCCCGTTCCGTTCTGTCGGCGATTTGGGTCACGGCATAGGCGATCACCATGTAGATCACCACGGCGACCAGGAAGGCTTCGAGGTAGTAAAAGTTCAGCGCCGCGGTCAGCTGCGACTGCGCGAAGATGTCGACCACCTCGATGGCGAAGCCGAGCGACAGCGCCTTCATGATCACCATGAAGGAGTTGGCGAGATCCGGGATGGCGGCGACGATCACCTGCGGCAGCATGACCCGGCGGAAGAGCTGGCTCTTCTTGTAGCCGAGCGAATAGGCGGCGTCCGCCTGCCCCGTGTCGAACGAGTTCAGCGCGCCTTTGACCAGCTCCGCCTGGAAGGCCGCGACGCAGGCCGTCAGGGCGACGATGAGCGTCACCCAGTTCGGCGTCGAGTGACCATTATACTCCACGCCGACGAGCGAGGTCAGGAACTGCAGCGTCGACGGAAGTCCATAATAGGCAAGGAAGATCACCACCACCATCGGGACGCCCTTGAATGCCACCTTGTAGGCGACGACGAGTTGGCGAAGGACCGGCACCCGACGATACTCGATCATGGCGAACAGGCTGCCAACGACCGTCGACAAGACGAAGATAGCGAGGGCCATGACAAGCGTCCGCGGCACCGCGCCCAGGATCTCATAAAGGTCGGGGAGAAGAACTTCGCTGTCGAAAATCATGATTTCCTTCCTCGATCAGATGCTGGCCATCAGCGGGGCACGTGCTGCCTTTTCGCCCGGGACGTACCTGCCGGAGCGGCGCTCGAAGAGCCGCACGATCGCCCAGGCGATGAGGCAAAGTACCGAGTACAGCACCGCCAATACGAGATAGGTTTCGAACTGATACTGATTGTAGTCCCGCTCCATGACGAGGTGGGCGGTCGCCATCACGTCGGCGGCGCCGATGTACATGACCAGAGCCACATTATGGATGAGGTAGATGATCGAGTTTCCGTAGCCGGGAAGCGCGATATGCACCGCCTGCGGCGCGACGACGCGCACCAGCTTCTGCTGGAACGTATAACCGAGGCTGTCGGCCGCGTCATGCTGGCCGCGCTCGACGGCGAGAAAGGCCGGACGCATGACTTCCGACAGATAGCCGCCGTGATAGAGGCTGAGGCCGAGCATGGCGGCGATCGTCGGCGAGACGAAGTCGTCGATGCCGAAAACGCCGACAAGCACCGGAAGACCATAAAAGGCCACGAACAGCTGCAGAACGACCGGAACGCTTCGCGCGTAGGACACATAGAGGTCGGCCAGCTGGCTGACCACCGCAATCCTGCGCACGCGGAACGTCGTCGTAATCAACGCCAGCACGAAGCCGGCGACCATGGCCGTGAACGTGATCGCAAGCGTCAGCGGCAGCGCCGAGAGCAGCTCCGGGATCATGATGGATAGGTCCACCTGGGAACACTCCTTCTTTCAGTTCTGGGCCGGGTCGCCGGCTGCAAATTCCCGGCGTTACTTCATGTACGTGGTGATGTCCTCGCCGAACCATTTCTGCGAGAGCTTGGCGAGCGTGCCGTCGGCCTTGAGCTCCTTCAAAGCCTTGTCGATGCCGTCCGCGAGCGCCTTGTTCTCTTCCGAGCGATGGATGAGTACGAAAGTGTTGTTGATCGCGACCGGCTCGCTTGCCTGGACGTTCAGCTTCTGCTGGTCGATCACCGTCTGCTCGCCGAGATTCGACGGCAGGACCAGCGCGTCATACTTGCCGTTCTCCACCTCCTTCAGGCGATCCGGATAGGGAATGCCGGCGCTCGAAGCGGTGATTTCGATCTTGTAGTCGGGATTCTTTTCCTGCCACGCCGTAGCGAACTTGTAGATGCCGCCACCTGCCGTCACCGGAACGATCTTCTTGCCGACCAGGTCCTTCATTTCCTTGATGCCGCTGTCCTTGCGGCTGTAGATCTTGATCAGGCTGGCGCCGATCGGAGCTTCCGGGATGAGGAACTGCTTTTCGCGGGCGGGAGCACGGTAGTAGCCGCCGGTTGCGATATCGTACTTGCCGGTCGCAAGACCCGTCTCCTGCGCGATGTCGGCAGCACCTTCCATCACGAACTTGTACTGCGGCAGCTTGGCGTTGATCGCCTTCAGGACGTCGGGCTCGTAGCCCTGCGGTTCGACGCCGATCGCACCCCACGAGAGCGGCTTCGATTCCGCCGCGGTGGCGATCTTGATCGTCCGAACGTCTTCGGCGAACGACGCGGTTGCGAAGGCGATCGCGACGCCTGCTACGGCGAAACCGAGACCACGGCGCGAGATTGAACTCATGGAAGTCATTTCAGGCATCCTTTCTTACTGGATCGCGCGTTCGGAATTGAGGAACTGAGCGAGGCGCGGGTTGGAGGGCGTGTCGAAGATTTCGGACGGACTGCCGTCGGCTGCGACGACACCCCGGTCCATGAAGACGATGCGGTTCGAGATGTTCTTCGCAAACTGCATCTCGTGAGTGACGAGAAGCGAGGTGATGCCGGAGGACGTGACATCCTTGATCACCTTGAGAACCTCGTTCACCAGTTCAGGATCGAGTGACGAGGTCGGCTCGTCGAAGAGCATCACATCAGGTTTGACCGCGAGCGCTCTGGCGATGCCCGTTCTCTGGAGCTGCCCGCCGGAAAGCTGCGACGGATAGTTGTCGAGCTTGTCGGAAAGCCCCACTCGCTCGAGCTCCTGCAGCGCGATGGCGCGGGCTTCGTCCTTGGCCTTGCCCTGTACGACCACCAGCGGATCCATGACGTTCTGGATAACCGTCATGTTCTTGAAGACGTTGAACTGCTGGAACACCATCGCAGTGCGCAGACGGATCGCCCGAACGGCGGTCTTGTCCGGCCGGGCGAAGTCCATCCTGATATCATCGAAGGCAATCGTTCCGGATGCCGGCTTCGCCAGATGGTTGATGCACTTCAAGAGGGTCGTCTTGCCGGTTCCGCTGGGGCCGATGATCGAAACCACGTCACCTCGTTTCACCGAGAGATCGACGCCATTCAGGATCTGGGTGCGACCGTAGGACAGCTTCAGGTTCTTGATCTCAAGCATTTTGGGGTCTCAGGTCCTTTCGGAAGATAGTTCGGGAAGCGCTTCGGTCTCGGCATCGAACCACTCGTCGCCGAGAAGTTCCGGCGCGTCGAAAGCCTGAAGGTTTGCAAAATGCTTCTCGCGGTCTTCGACGAAAAGCGATCGGACGACGCCGCGCGCCAGGCGGTCGGCGCCCTCGCTGATTGCAGGGATGTCGCCTGTGAGCTTCCCGTGGCTGAGAGTCGCCGGGAAGTTGAAGCAATGAATCTTCGAGAGAACCGGGCAGGAACCCGGTTCCCTCTCAAGGAATTCGAAAGCCTCGCCAAGATCCGGCGATCCTTCAAGCTCCGCATTGGCCATCCCGGCCGGCGTCGGGAAGCGGTCGCGCCAAAGTCGGATGTGGGGTTCAAAGACTGCCAATTCCGGCCGATTGGTCAGATCGATCTTGAAGCCGGTTCCGAAGATCAAGAAGTCGAGGAGGTAGCTGGCCTTCGACGTCGTCACGACGAGCTGGTCACCGTGCTGCTGCAGGCCGGTGATCGGGCTTTGGAGATGAAGGTGGGCCTGCTCGAAGGCGCTGACGCGCAGCACGCTCGCACGCGGCGGCGGCGTCTGCTGGCTCATGGCGTAGTCGAGGAAGCGCCACTTCCATTCGTCCGGCAGTCCGGCGAAGCCATGGACGACGCCCTGGCTGCCGATGCCGGTGAACTTGTTGATCCGCGGCAGTTCCGTCCGGCGGACGAACATGTCGAGCCGGGCGGCACCGGCTTCGAGCGCGGTCGCGGCATTGTCCATCGCCGACGCACCCGCACCGATCACCCCTACGCGCTTGCCGCGCAGCGCTGCGAAATCGATCGCATCGGCGGTGTGCGCCCAGAACTTGCGATCGATATTTTCGGCGATGTCGGGCACGAAGGGGCCGCCGAGACCGTCGCGGCCGGTTGCGAGAACCACGTGTCGGGCGATGATCCTTTCCGTGCGGCCATTCTCGCTGCAGGCGAGGTCGAGCATGTCATCGTCGCGCGGCAGGATCGCATCGACCGAGACGCCGTTGCGCACCGGCAGCTCGAGCACCTTCCGATACCAGATCAGGTAGTCCATCCACGTCTCGCGCGGCGCCCGGTCGAGCGCCACCCACGCCGCGCTGCCGAAGCGCGCTTCATAATAGGCCCGGAAGGTGAGCGCCGGCAGTCCCATCGCGGGACCTGTAAGCTGTTTCGGCGAACGAAGGGTGCGCATCCGGGCGAAAGTGACCCACGGCCCTTCCTCCCCGGCGGGTGCCTTGTCGAAGACGACATGGTTGGCGACGCCAAGGCGCTTCAGCATTCCGGAAGCGACGAGGCCTGCCATGCCGCCGCCGATGATGACGACGTCGATGACGGATCGGCCATCAATTTCGCGGGCGGGAACCCACGCCTTTGCGGGCAGTTCCAGCCAGGCGAGGTCCTGGCGAAGACGCGCTTCGAGGGCGTGAAGATTATCCGGATGTGTGGAGAGATCGCTCATGCGGGCGCTCCTTCGGGAATTGCCGCCTGCCCGTAAACTGTGTCCGCCAAGGTTTCGATGCCATTTGCCTCCAGCAGGCGGCAGCCGGGCATCTTCAACGCTTCGATCCGCGCGGCATCGATTGCGGCGGCGACCGTCGGCGCGAGCGGTAACGCCGCCGCGGAGATCGCACCGAACAGAAACGGGATGGCTTGGTCGAGCACGCGCATGACGACGCCATCGAGGGGCACGCCGCAGACGGTCGCCGGCTCGACGATGGCAATGCCAAGTCCTGCGCGCACCAACGAGAGCGCAGTCAGCGAGGCGTTGACGTCGATGATGCGATCCGGCGCCACCCCTGCCCGTTCCAGCGCCTCGTCGACGCGATGACGAAGCCGATAGGGGTTCGCGAGCGTGATGATGCGATGCTCCGCGAGATCGGCCAGGCGGACGACCTCGTTCGCGGCGAGAGGCTCGTCGGCGCCGATGGCGATCACGCACGGTGCTTCCGCGATCCAGTGGATGTCGAGACCGGGATGTTCGAGCGGCAGGCTCGATATGCCAAGATCGGCCGACCGGGCGAGAACCGCCTGCACGACGTTTTCGGCGGCGAGCGCCTGGACGTGGAGATGACGCGGGATCAGCTCGGGCGAGACGGCCGCCAAAGCCTGCGGCAGGATTCCTGCAGCAAGGGATGGCGTTGCCGCGATGGTCAAGGTCGCTGGCTCGTCAAGACCGATTGCCTCGGCCCGTTCGCGGATGTGGGTCAGGCTGGCGAGATGACGTTCGACCTCGGCATGGAAGCGCAGACCGCGCGACGTCGGCTGGATGCGCGGGCCGCTTCGGTGGAGGAGCGCATAGCCTAGATCGCCTTCCAGGTCCTGGATCTGCCGCGTCACGGCCGGCTGCGAACGGCCGAGCAGCCGGGCTGCGCCGGTGACGCTGCCAGCCGACATCACCGCCGCGAAGGCTTCAAGCTGCCGGATGTCGAACGGGTTTTTATTCATATTCAACATGAAGCACCGCCATCCATGCTTTGGAAGCATGACCTTCCTAAGAATTGAGCAGATAGTAGATAATTATTTCGCATGGATTGCAAGTCTTCATGCTAATTTGACATAATGACACTTCAACCTATTTAATGCTCTCCCGCGAGATGCAAAGGAGCCTGCCTTGACGCTCATCGAAACTCTTGCCGCCGTCAGACCCGGCTCAGCCCTGGCCGAGGCCATTGAAAAAAGGGCGGAGATCCTGCGCCTCAGCGAAGCCGCCCACGACGCAGTCCTTCTTCCGCGTGATCCCGGCGGCCTGTCGCATGGCCTCAGGGCGGCGCTTGCCGCCCGTATGGCCCGTCACAACCACAGCGAAAAACTGGCGCAGCACTACGACGAACTGGTCAAACGTGCCGCCGAGGCATCGACAGCGCCGCTCGCCAAGCCAGGCACTAGCGCAACCGATGAGCGCATCGCAGAGATCGTCCGCCATGCCGACCGACTGACGGTCGCGCCGCGGGAAGCGACCCGCGACCACATAGAAAGATTGCGCAGCGCGGGAATGACCGACGCCGACATCGTCCGGCTGTCGGAGCTTGCGGCCTTCGTAAATTATCAGGCTCGCGTCATTGCTGGGCTGGCGCTGATCGGAGGAAGACAATGAGCGAAGTCGTCCATACCTTCACCACCCAGGTTCCGCGCTGGCAGCCTTACGTCATTCCAGTCGATCTTGAAACCGCGACAGCCGAGCAGCGGGAGGCAATGCAGGTCACGCCCTCCAACAAGGGCATCTCCCCTTACGTCCTGACGCTTGCGCACGACCCGGAATCCCTCGCTGTCCGCTCACCCCTGTTCAACCTGATCATGTACGGGAAGGACGGGCTTTCACCGGGAGAACGCGAACTAGGCGCCACTGCTGCTTCCGTCGTCAATCACTGCGTCTACTGCGCCGCCGTCCATGCCTCCCGGTTCATCAGCCATACCAAGCGGACTGACGTAATCGACGCCATTTTCGCCGATGGACTCGACGCCGAACTCGATGAGCACCTTCAAACCATCTTCGATTTCTCCGCACATCTGTCGACCACGCCGCCGGAAGCGACGCAAACTGATGCGCAGGCGCTGACGGACGTCGGTCTTTCCGAGCTTGAGGCCCTGGACCTCGTGCTGTCGTCGGCCATATTCGGCTGGGCGAACCGTCTGATGCATACGCTTGGCGAACCAGTAAAGGACTAGACATTTCTGGATTAGCTTGAAGCATTCTGTTGGATTCGGCGTGGGCGTCACCGCATGCGCATCAGGTCCACAGCGCGATTGCTGATGATTGCTTCCATCGAAAAATAGCCAGTCACTGTCGCAAGATCGAAGTTCGTTATCAGCTTCTGGTAGAAAGCGTCATAGCCCGACATTCCCTTGGTGATGACCTTGATCAGATAGTCCCAGTCGCCGCCTATTCGGTAGAAATCGACGACTTCCGGCATCCGGTCGACGTGCTTGCGAAATCCTTCCGACCATTCCTTTGAATGATGGCGAGTTCGGATCATCACGATCACCGTGAGATCATAACCGAGCGCTTCGAAATCGATGGAGGCGCGCGATCCTTTGATGACACCTGTCGCATAAAGGCGCTGAAGCCGGCGCCAGCAAGCGTTCTGCGACAGTCCGACCTGCTCAGCCAAGTCACGTTGAGAAAGCGACGAATCCCGCTGCATGCACGTCAGAATTCTCAGATCAATTTCGTCGATTCTCAAATTGTTATCGATCATATGACCCATTCTTATCCCAATCGCCCAAAAAAATGGTGAAGTTTTCGACGGTGATGCAGATTAGAATCGTTGTCAAATCTTTCGCGGAGAATGACGATGCACGAACTGGCTGCGCGCTATCCATCAAAAGAACTCTCCACGGTTCTCGGCAAGTTCAAGAGTGATCTCAACCGAGATGACCCCATCGGCAGGTTTAGGGCGGGGCTGATAGGCTCAAAGGTGAAGGTCGACGGCCCGTTCGGCCCCAAGGACCTCGTCTATGCCGACTATGTGGCTTCGGGACGCGCCCTCAGACAGATCGAAGAATTCATCCTCGAAGACGTCCTTCCGTACTACGCGAACAGCCATACCGAGGCGTCCTACTGCGGAGGAATGATGACCCGGCTTCGACGGGAAGCCCGCTCAATCATTGGCGAGTTCTGCGGAGCCGATCGACAGCATGCGGTCATCTTTGCCGGATCCGGCGCGACGGCGGGCCTCAATCGCCTCGTGAACCTGCTGGGGGTCACCGATACGATCGCGGCCGGCAAAAGCGTGCGCGTCGTCCTCGGCCCATATGAACACCACTCGAACATCCTGCCTTGGCGCGAGAGCGGGGCGGAGGTCATCGAAATTGCCGAGGGCAACGACGGTGGTCCCGATCCGGTCATGTTGCAGAAGGTCCTTGAGAATGCCCCCGCAGATTTCACCGTTTGCTCGTTTTCTGCCGCATCGAACGTCACTGGCATCCTGACCGACGTTGCGGCGCTCACGAAGATTGCAAAGGCTGCAGGCGCCAAAGTCGTCTGGGATTACGCGGGGGCCGGACCATACGTGCCGATTGCGATGACGCCCGAGCAGGGAGCCGAAATCGACGCGATCGTCGTGTCACCTCACAAGTTCCTGGGCGGCCCGGGGGCCTCTGGCGTATTGGTCGTGCGGCAGGACACGGTGGCGACGAGCAAGCCATCCTGGCCCGGTGGCGGCACGGTGAAATTCGTGTCACCCACGGGGCACGATTACAGCGACAGCCTGGAGTCTCGGGAGGAAGCGGGAACACCCAACATCATCGGCGACATCCGTGCGGCGCTCGCCTTCCTGGTCAAGGACGCGATAGGACTTGATGCAATCAAGCGGCTGAACGACGAGTACACGCGGCGCGCCTTCACCGCGTGGAAGGACGTTTCGGAAATCGAATTGCTTGGCTCCACCTCGATTGCACGCTTGCCGATCTTTTCGTTTCGCGTGCGCGATGGCAAGGGTGGCTACATCCACCAGCAATTGGTCACCCGCATGCTCAGCGACCGATTTGGCATTCAGGCCCGTGGCGGCTGCGCCTGCGCTGGTCCCTACGTGCATCGGCTGCTTTCGATAGACACCCGGACGTCGCAGCGCCTGCGGCAGGCGATCTTGGCTGGCAACGAAATCGAGAAACCCGGATTCACGCGGCTCAACTTGAGCGTCCTGGCATCGGACGAAACGGTTGCCTTTATTCTGGATTCGGTCGCGCAACTCGCGCGGGACGCATCGGCATATGTCGGGCAATACACCTTCGATCCGGCGCGCGCGATTTTCTCGCCCGTCGCGTCCGGTCGACAGGAGGCGGCCTGTGCGTAAACCTGATGTCGCCGCCTTCTTCGACCCGCCTACCTCCTCAATCCAATACGTGGTCAGCGATCCGCAAACCAGGGCCTGTGCGATCATCGATCCGGTTCTCGACTTCGATGAGAAGTCAGGATCGACGACGACCCACAACGCCGAGATGCTGTTGGACCACATTCGGGACCAGGACCTGCGCCTGCACTGGATCCTCGACACGCATCCGCATGCCGATCACCTTTCGGCCGCCGCCTATCTGAAGGAGCGGACGGGCGCGCCAACGGCCATCGGGAGCCGCGTCACGGATGTTCAGAAAATCTGGTCGAACATCTACAACTGGCCTGATCTTCCCGTCGACGGCAGCCAGTGGGATCGGCTCTTCTTCGATGGAGACACCTTCTCGATTGGGAACATCGAGGTCGGCGTCATGTATTCGCCCGGCCACACTCTTGCCTCGATCACCTACCTGGCGGGCGACGCCGTGTTCGTTCATGACACTGTCTTCATGCCTGACAGCGGCACTGCCCGTGCAGATTTTCCAGGCGGTAGCGCCAAGTCACTCTGGTTGAGCATTCAGAACATTCTGACGTTACCCGGCGATACGCGCCTCTTTGTGGGACACGACTATCAGCCCGGCGGCCGGCAGCCGCTCTGGGAAAGCACAGTGGAACGTCAGAGGGCGGAAAACATCCATGTTGCGCGATGTGCTTGCGCTGACGCGTTCGTCACCCTTCGCGAGGCGCGTGATCGGACGCTGTCAATGCCGAAGCTCATACTTCACGCGCTGCAGGTCAACATCAACGGCGGCCGGCTACCGGAACCCGAAGAGAACGGCCTTCGCTACCTCAAGCTCCCGATAGGTGCCTTTCAAGGTTCCGTCTGGTCCTGAGCAACCCGATTACGGCACCTCGTCCGCTGACTGAACATTCTGTGCTCACGCAGGATCCTGAAAAATGGCGCTAGATCTTTTTCAATATGGCATGGGGACTCTCAGCGGCGCCTTGGTTGGCTTCACCCTCGCCCTATTGGGCGGTGGCGGCTCCATCCTTGCAGTCCCGCTTCTTGTTCATGCCGTAGGACTGACCGACGCCCATACCGCCATTGCCACCAGCGCCGTTGCCGTTGCTTCGAATGCGTTGATCAGCCTGGTCATGCACGCGCGCCGAGGAACAGTGATATGGCGGTATGCGGGACTTTACTGCGCGACTGGAATCGTCGGGGCGCTGCTCGGAGCATCGATCGGAAAGATACTCGATGGGAAGCATCTGCTTTTGTATTTCTCAGGGCTGATGATCGCCATCGCCACTTTGATGCTGCGTCGAATAAGCGTCGCCAGCGAAAATACCTGCGTCTTCGAACGTCGGAACACCACGAAGGTTCTTGCGATCGGTGGTGGAAGCGGCGTCGTGTCCGGCTTTTTCGGAATAGGCGGTGGCTTCCTGATCGTCCCCGGCCTGGTGTTTTCGACCGGGATGCCGACGATCAATGCGGTGTCGACCTCTTTGGTCGCGATCGTGGCGTTCGGTTCGACTACGGCTGCCACCTATTCCATCTCAGGCTTCGTCGACTGGCCGCTGGCCGCTGTCTTCATCGGGGGAGGCGCGGTCGGCGCCGTCCTCGGCTGCAACCTTGTGCACCGCGTTAGGCCCTATCAAAATGCGCTCAACAGTGTTTTTGCGGGCGCCATCCTCACCTTCGGCATCGCCATGGCGTGGAGCACCCTCCTCGGGTAGCTCGCCGTGGTCTTCCGGAACAGGATTTCCTATCTGATGAGAAGGCATCCGCAATTGCTTGCCTCTGTCTCGCGCGCGACGGCCGGCTTGGCCGGCCTCGTGCTCGTCGCCGTCGCCGCGGTCGAGATAGCAAAACTGGTTGGGATGAGGATCAGGCCGATGCGAAGACTTCAGACTATGCTCGCTTCCGCAGCAATTGCGCTCGTGCCTCTCACCAACGCTCTTGCGGACGATGCTCTGTCTTCATTCGGCCGCTTCGCCGACCGCTGTCTGAACCGCGGGCCGCAGTATGATCGCGCGGCCGCCCTCGCCCACCGAAACAAATGGCCGGCGCTTGCTGCCGATATGGTGTTGAGCATTCTTCCTCTTTCGGAGCCGGTGGCATTCGACGGCTGGATAACCGGGGCGGGCAGCGCGGCACCCTTCGAAGCCCTGGTCGTTGGAAGGGGTATGGTCGGCGAGAAGCCCGTCGAGAGCTGCACGATGGCCTTCGCCGGGACCGACGCCGCGGGCTTCGAGCACAGTCTTGTTTCGACAAAAGCGGCAAAACCGTCCGGCGAGCAGAATGGTGAAGGACGTATCCGGAAATTCTTCACGATCGAGCGCGATGGGTTGAAAGAGGCGGTGACGCTCGATCTTCCCATCTACCCTAACGGCAGCGACGAGGTGCTCGCGAGCGTCGTCGCCGAGCAGCAGATCGAGCACTGAACTTTTCCCGATGACAAAGCGCTGAATACCGGGCGGCAACGATATTTCAACCGAACCCTTTCCCTCCCATCGCAAGCCTCTATGTTGACGGTGGACGAGCTGAACCCTTACGGCGCCGCGCATCTTTTCAGGCGCCCAAGAAATGCTGTAGAACTTTGAATTGCTGCCGCTCGCACCGGCGCGGCGGCGATAGGGAAGCGGTTTTGAATGGGAAGCGTCGGCAACGGCTGGCCGAGAGGCGGCGGCAAAATCGGCGAATTGTTGCGGCATCCGGCCTTTGACGCCGTCGGTCTCGGACCGGCCGAAAGCTGGCCTGCGTCTCTCAAGCATATCGCCGAAATGGTGTTGAATTCGCGCCAGCCGAAATTCGTCGCCTGGGGTCCGGATCTCGCCTTTCTCTACAATGATGCCTACGTGCCTGTTTTCCCCGACCGGCATCCTGCCGCACTCGGGAGACCCTTTCGCGAGGTTTGGGCGGATATCTGGGAGCAATTCTCACCAATCGTCGCCAGCACGCTTGAAGGCAGGCCTCAGCTCTTCAAGGAACTGCTCATCCCGATGCGCCGGGACGGCCGCACCGAGGATACCTGGTTTACCTTCTCCTATACGCCGTTGCGCGACGATGACGGCGCCATCGCCGGCATCCTCTGTGCGACCCTCGATGTCACGGACCAGGTGGCGGCCAAGCGGGGCGAGAAGTTGGCGCTGGAGGAACTGCGCGCCAAATCGGAGGCGCTTGCGGTCGTCAACCGAGCGGGCGCAGCTATCACCGTCGAGCCCGATGTCGAACGTCTCACCCAGATTGTCGTCGATGCCGGCGTGACGCTGACCGGCGCCGAATTCGGCGCCTTCTTCTACAATGTCGATGATGGAGAGGGCGGCAGCTACATGCTTTACGCGCTCTCCGGCGTCGACCGGAAGAACTTCGAGAAATTCCCGATGCCCCGCAATACCAAGGTCTTTGAGCCGACCTTCAGCGGCGAGGCCATCGTGCGTTCAGACGACATCCTGCTCGACCCGCGCTACGGTCAGAATCTGCCGCATTCCGGGATGCCGGAGGGGCATCTGCCGGTCAGGAGCTATCTTGCCGTGCCGGTGAAATCGCGCGACGGCAGCGTCATCGGCGGTTTGTTCTTCGGCCACGGCGAGCCTGGCCGGTTTTCGCAGGCAGCGGAGGCGAGCCTCATCAGTCTCGCCGGCCAATCGGCCGTGGCAATCGACAATATTCGGCTCTTCCGCGCCGCCAAAATCGAAATCGACCAGCGCCGCCACATGGAAGACCAGCTGCGCAAACTCAATGAAATGCTCGAGGTCCGGGTCGCGGCCGAGATTGCCGATCGCCAGCAGGCCGAAGCGGCGCTCCGGCAGTCGCAGAAGATGGAATCGATCGGCAAGCTCACCGGCGGCGTTGCCCATGACTTCAATAATCTGCTGCAGGTCATCTCCGGCAATCTGCAGCTTCTCGGCAAAGACGTGGCTGAGAACGGCCGGGCAAAGGAGCGCATCGCGAATGCGCTGGCCGCCGTCGAACGCGGCTCGCGGCTGGCAAGTCAGCTGCTCGCCTTCGGCCGTCGCCAGCCGCTGGAGCCGAAGGTCGTCAATATCGGCCGCCTGGTCACCGGCATGGACGACATGCTGCGTCGCGCGCTTGGCGAGGAAATTGAAGTCGAGACCATCGTTTCCGGCGGCCTCTGGAACACCTTCGCCGATCCTGCTCAGATCGAGAACGCCCTGCTCAACCTCGCGATCAACTCGCGCGACGCAATGGATGGTGTCGGCAAGCTGACGATCGAGGTCGGCAACGCCTTCCTCGATGATTCCTACAGCCGCACCCATCCCGAGGTAAAGGCCGGCCAATATGTCGTGCTCGCCGTCACCGATACAGGGTCCGGGATGACGCAAGAGGTGATGGAGCAGGCCTTCGAGCCGTTCTTTTCGACAAAACCGGAAGGCAAGGGCACCGGTCTCGGCCTCTCCATGGTTTACGGTTTCGTCAAGCAGTCCGGCGGTCACGTGAAGATCTACAGCGAGATCGGCGAGGGTACGACCGTCAAACTCTACCTCGCCCGCTCGTTGCGCAGCGAGGATCGCGCCGCGGCGGCCGACAACCTTCCGGCAACCGGTGGGACCGAAACCATCCTCGTCGCCGAGGACGACGAGGGCGTTCGCGCCACGGTCGTCGAGATGCTCTCGGATCTCGGCTATTACGTGCTGAAGGCGAAGGATGCGCAAAGCGCCCTCACCGTCATCGAAAGCGGTGCCCACATCGACCTGCTCTTTACCGATGTCGTCATGCCCGGTCCGTTGCGCAGCCCGGAGCTTGCCCGCATGGCGCGACAGCGCCTGCCCGACATCGCCGTGCTCTACACCTCGGGCTATACGGAAAACTCAATCGTTCATGGCGGCAGGCTCGATCCAGGCCTGGAGCTGCTCTCCAAGCCCTATACGCGCGAGGAGCTCGCCCGCAAGATCCGCCAGGTGCTCGCCAACCGGCCGCAACGCCACCAGGCAGAGGCCAATGCGCCGGTGTCCAATGCAAAGCAACCCGATCCAAAGGTTCCCGGCACGGCCGGAAAGCTGAAGCTGCTGCTCGTGGAAGACGATGCATTCATCCGGATGGATACCGCCGAAATCCTGCAGGATCTCGGCTACGCCGTCATCGAGGCGGGCAGCGGCGAACAGGCCATTGATATCCTTGGTCACACGCTCATCAACGTGATCGTCGTCGACGTCGGCCTGCCCGGCATGTCGGGCTCGGCCTTTGCCGCCAAGGCGCGGGAAGCCTTTCCCTCCGTCGGCCTGGTCTTCGCCACGGGCGACAGCGACCCGCCCGACGCCGCTCGCTTCTCCGGCTCGGTGCTGCTGATGAAACCCTACACCAGCGCTGCGCTCGACCGGGCGGTCAAGAGAGCCGCCCAGTTTTCCCAAGCTGAACCGCCCTAACCCGCACCGTCGAACTCGGGATATTTGCGCATCAGGTCGGCCTCGCTGGTGCAGCTGTCGTCGCGCGCCGTCAATTCGATCGAGATCGTGTCGCCAAGATCGAGGCGGCCGTCGTCATGATGGTCGCCATCGTGATGGCTGCCGCCGTCGTAACGACTACCGTCATTGTGATAGACGGGAATGCGGGCGCCGCTCTGGCTGACAAGCACGGCATCCCTCTTGAAGCCCCTCCGCAGCAGCCAGTCGCGCGGCGCCATCAGGCGGATATCGACCTCGTAGGAATGTCCCTTCCCTTCCTTGAAGCTTACCGTGTAGGTGACCGGCGATACCTGGCCGTTCACGTCGATCGTGCCGTTTCCATCGGCTTTGACGATGTGTTTTTCCATGTTCTCCGTTCCTTGCTGCATGCGGGCTTAAGTAGGCTTGCCCATCGAAAACCCGACAAAATCGGCTTTTGTTCCGAAATCTGGGACAATGACCCTATAGGGAACTTTTCCCCTCCCCACCGGTTGGATTCTCTTACAAATCGCGTTCGAGCGCTTTGCAAACCACAGGAGGCGAAGATGCCGCGAGGAGACAAATCCGACTATACCGACAAGCAGAAACGCAAGGCCGAACACATCGAGGAGAGCTACGAGGAGCGCGGCGTCTCTGAGAAGGAGGCCGAACGGCGCGCCTGGGCGACCGTCAACAAGGAAAGCGGCGGCGGCAACAAATCCGGGTCCGGCCGCGGCAAGAAGGATACGCATGAATCCTCCAAAAAAGGCGGCCGGGCCGGCGGCGCTGCATCTGCGGCACGCTCGAAGGAGGAGCGTTCCGCTTCCGCCAAGAAGGCGGCCGCGACACGCAAGCGCAACGAGCACCACAGCCATCACTGAGCATGTGCCGAAGAGTGTGAGCGGTCTCGGGCGGCACCATGCTCCAACCAATCGAGAAGAGGACGGCAGGCGCCAGCTATCTGCAGCCCGTCCGGCAAAAGAGATTTTCACCATGGCCAAATCGAAGAAGAAGTGGTCGCAGGACGTTACCGAGCACAGCAACGCGATGGATCTCAAGGAAGGCGTGTTCAAATCGGACGATCCGAAGAAAATTGCCCGATCGATCAAGCACTCCGCCGAGGAGACCGATCGCCGTAAGTCGAGCCCGTTTCGCGCTGCCATGTCGATGCTGACCTTCTACATAAACCGCGCTGGCGGGCAGCTGTCGAAAAAGCGGCGCGGCACCCTTGAAAAAGCCAAGGACGAACTGCGAAAAGACTTCGGTCGTCAACCGAGGCATTGAACATGGCATATGAGCTTTATTATTGGGACGGCATTCAAGGCCGCGGTGAATTTGTGCGCTTGGCGCTGGAGGAAGCCGGCGCCGACTATGTCGACGTCACGCGTCAGCCCGGCCGGGGAACGGGCGCCATGCTCGAGATCATGAAGAGCGAAGGCGAGCCGCACATCCCCTTCGCTCCGCCCTTCCTGAAGGACGGCGACCTCATTATCCCGCATGTCGCCAACATCCTGTTTTACGTCGGGCCGAAGCTCGGCCTTGCGCCGGAGGACGAAAGCCTTCGCTACGTCACCAACGGCCTGCAGCTCACCATCACCGATTTCGTTGCCGAAGTGCACGATACCCACCATCCGATCGACCTGTCGCTTTATTACGAAGACCAGAAGCAGGAAGCCAAAGCCCGTTCGGCCGCATTCATCCGCGACCGCATTCCCAAATTCCTCGGTTATTTCGAGCGCGTTCTGAAGCGCAATCCGAAAGGCGCCGATCATATAGTCGGCAATGCGGTCACCTATGTCGACCTCTCGCTTTTTCAGGTGATCGAGGGCCTCACCTATGCCTTTCCCAAGGCCATGAAGAAGAGCAAGGCCGAATACCCCGCTCTCCTTGCCCTTCATGATGCGGTGGCGAAGCGGCCAAACATCGCCCGTTATCTCGCCTCCCCTCGCCGCCTCGCCTTCAACGAGGAAGGGATTTTCAGGCACTACCCAGAACTGGACGCCGCGAGCTGAAGAGATCCCTCGGTCTCGCGTATGAGGAAATCAAGCAGCCTGTTTTCTTCGGCCCGTAAGCCCCGCAGCGGCTCGCTGCCGCCCTCGATCAAAGGATGATCATTGCCCGCCAGCGCGATGATTGCCGGATGGATATAGCTCGAGCGCGAGATCGCCGGCGTATTGTGCAGAGCCTCGGCCGCAGCCTCCGACATTTCCTTCACCGTCGGCCGTCCGCCGCCGACGATCCTTTCGCGGGCGACCCCGAAGGCCGCCAGCGATCCGGCCCAGGTGCGGAAGGTCTTGGCGGAGATCGGAATGCCCGATATTTCGGCCAAATAGGCATTCAGCCGGCCGGAGTCGACCGGTTTCAGCACGCCGCTTTCATCCTTCCAGACGAAGAGCTGGCGGCCGGGAAGGTCGGAAATCTCTTCCAGGATTTTCTGCAGCCTGGGATGCTTGAGACTGCGCTGGACGCGCTTGCCGCCCTTGGCCCGAAATTTGAGCTCGATCCGCCCGTCGACGATTTTCAGATGCCGCTTCAAGAGCGTCGTCGCGCCATAGGTGCCGTTCTCCCTGACATAGGCCTGATTGCCGACCCGCAGATGCGCCTCGTCGAGCAGCGTCGTCAAAGCCGCCAGCACGCCTTTGACATCCTCGGCACCGGTGTCGAGATGCCGCAGGACGGTGCGGCGGATCTTCGGCAGCGCCCGGCCGAATTCGATCAGTTGGTAGAATTTTCCGGCGCTGCGGAACGATTGCCAGTCCTTGTGATAGCGATATTGTTTGCGCCCGCGCGCATCGATACCGGTCGCCTGCAGATGACCGTTCTCGTAGAGACAGATCCAGACATTCTCGTAGGCTGGCGGCAGTCCGAGCGCGCCGATGCGCGCCCGCTGTGATTCATCGGAAAGCGTCGTGCCGTCAGGCATCACATAGCTGAAGCCCTTGCCTTTCCTTCGCCTGCGGATGCCCGGTTCGGTATCGCTGACATAAATCAGGCCAAGTTCGGTAATTGTTTCGGCATTCATGCTGTTGGCGACCTGCTATTTGCCCCAGCGGCCGAGCTGAAACCACCGGCGCCGCTGGGCTTTGGTCGCCCCTTCCGGCGGTTGGGTCTGGCCTGTTGGCGCGAAGACGGCCACGCTCTGGGTATAGACCATGACGGGATTGACCTCGTCGTGTACGTCGAAAGCACCGGTCTCAGCCCCGGTGTCGAGAACCCGTGACCACTGTTTCAGTCCGTTCACGATGGGCAGATGAACTTCGCAATCACCGCCGGCGTTGAAGACGAGGAAGAGGTCATCCATCTTCTCTGTATCGAGTGCGTGCACGCTCTTCGAGAAGTACACGCCGAGGACCTGCAATCCATCGTCGTTCCAGGCCGCATCGTCCATGAAATTACCGTCCGGCTTGTACCAGGCGATCTCGATGCGCCCGTCCTCGGTGGTCTCACCGGTCAGGAACCGCTCCTGGCGCAGGACGGGATGGGCCTTGCGGAACGCGACGGCTTGCCTGCAGAAATCGAGGAAGGGATCGTCGAGCCCGTCCCAACTCGTCCAGCCGATCTCATTATCCTGGCAATAAGCATTGTTGTTGCCGCCTTGGCTATTGCCGAGCTCGTCGCCGGCCAGGATCATCGGCACGCCCTGCGAAAGCATCAGCGTCGCCATCATGTTGCGGCGGCGGCGTGCGCGTGCCGCGTTAATATCGGCATCATCGGTGGCGCCCTCGAAGCCCATATTGTCGGAATGATTATCCGAATGCCCGTCCCTGTTATCTTCGCCGTTCGCCTCGTTGTGCTTGCCGTCGAAGGAAACCGTATCCATCAGCGTGAAGCCGTCATGAGCCGACAGAAGATTGATCGAGGAGGTAGCGCCCCGATCGGAATGGTTGAATTGCGGCGCCGAACCGGTGATGCGCGCCGCCAGCTCCGAAACCATGCCGCCGTCGCCCTTCCAGAAACGGCGGACGTCGTCGCGGAACTTGTCGTTCCACTCACGGAAGGGGTGCGGGAAACCGCCGACCTGATACCCGCCCGCGCCGATATCCCAAGGTTCGGCGATCAGCTTGACGCCGGCAAGGATCGGATCCTGGCGAATGGCGCCGAAGAACAGCCCCTGCCGGTCGAATTCCAGATCCTGTCGCCCGAGTGTGCTGGCAAGATCGAAACGGAAACCGTCGATATGCATGACGCCGACCCAATAGCGCAGGCTGTCGAGCACCATGCGCATCACCATCGGATTGGCGACATTCAGCGTGTTGCCGGTTCCCGTCGTATCGAAGGTATGGCGGGGATCATCGGGAGAGAGGATGTAATAGCTCGCATTGTCGAGCCCGCGGAAGGACAGCGTCGGCCCTTTCTCGCTGCCTTCGGCCGTATGATTGTAGACCACGTCCATGATGACCTCGATCCCGGCCGCATGGAACCTCTTCACCATGGTCTTGATCTCGGTGATCTTGTCACTCGACAGGTAGCGCGCCTGTGGCGCGAAGAAGCCGAGCGTCTGATAGCCCCAATAGTTCCTTAGCTTCTTTTCAATAAGATAGCGGTCGTCGAGGAAATACTGGATCGGCAGCAGCTCGATCGCCGAAATGCCGAGTTTGACGAGATGATCGATGATCGGATCGCTGCACATGCCGAGAAAGGTCCCGCGCAGCCGGTCGTGCACTTTCGGATGCGTCATCGTCAGGCCGCGCACGTGCGCTTCGTAGATGATGGTATCGGTCCAGGGCCGGCGGATCGCCTCTTCCCCCGCCCAGTCGAAATCAGGATCCTGCACGACGCCCTTGACCATGAAGGGCGCACTGTCGCGGTCGTCGAAGGTCAGATCGTCCTCACCGATCCGATAGCCGAACAGCGCATCATGCCATTGCAGCTCGCCCGTCACCTGCTTGGCATAGGGATCGAGCAGCAACTTGTTCGGATTGAAGCGATGGCCGGCGCCCGGATCATAGGGGCCATGGGCGCGATAGCCATAGACGGCGCCTGGTCCGATACCGGCGATATAGCCCGACCAGATGTCGCCCTCGCGCTTGGGCAGGGGCAGCCGGGCAATCTCGTCCGTTCCGTCGGGGGAAAACAGGCAGAGCTCGATCTGTTCCGCATGCGCCGAGAAGACGGCGAAATGAGTGCCGGAACCCGTATACTCCGCCCCCAGCTCCGGCTTGAGGAAGTCGAGTTCCGAAAATGAAAAGCTCATGGCGCCCCGCCTGATGAAAAGACCAAGCGGGAAACGTGAAGGTGGTTCGAAAGTTCCGTAGCCCCGGGGAAAGCGGACGCTGTCGTTTGCCGATCAAGGCGTTTACGGCATCAGCTGGCCGCCGTTGACCTCGATGACCTGGCCGGTGATGTAGCCCGAGAGCGTCGGCGAAGCGAGGAAGAGATAGGCTCCGACGCAATCCTCAGATGTGCCGACGAAGCCCATCGGGATCGATCTGCGCTGCAGCTCCATCTGTTCGTCATTGGTATAACGCTCGTGGAAGGGCGTGGCGATCACACCTGGCGCCACCGCGTTGACGCGGATCCTGTCGGCGACGAACTCCTTGGCATGGCCGCGCGTGATGGTCGAGACGAAGCCCTTGGAGGCGGCGTAGAGGACCGCGCCATTGCCGCCGCCGTTGCGGGCGGCGATCGATGTGGTGTTGATGATGAAGCCGCCCTGTTTCTTCAGCCAGGGATGGGCCGCGCGCGTCGCCGCCAGCACCGAGCGGGCATTGAGGTCCATCACCGCGGCATAATGGGCGTCTGTATATTCGGAAGTCGGCTTACGCCCCAGCATGCCGCCGGCATTATTGATGAGCCCGTCGAGATGGCCGAAGGTCTTCGCCGTCTCCTCGACGACACGCTCCGTCTCCCCCTCCCTCGACACGTCGCCCTGGATCAGATGCACGGTGCCGCCGACAGCGCGGATCTCCTCGGCAAGCCTCTCTGCCGGCTCCCGGCTGGCATTGTAATGCACCCCGACCTTGGCACCTTGGGCGGCAAAGGCGCGGGCGACGGCCGCTCCAATGCCGGTCGAGGCACCGGTAATCAGCACGGCCTTGCCCGCGAGATCCGGCAATTTGATGGATGCGAGCAATTGAGCAAGTTCTGTCATGGCTAAGACAGCCTCCCGAAAAACAAGGACATAGGTGATGAAACAGACGAGGGAAGTCTATCAGCCCAAATCGGCCAAGCGCAATGCACGAAAGCGGGAGATTTGGGTCGTGGGTGATGGCATGACTATGGGTTCGGACCGCTTGGCTGCCCCTCACCCTAACCCTTACCGGGGTCGAGCCACTGGTCTCGACCCGTCCTGTGGACCCCCGTAAACGGGGGCGAGGGGACGTGCCACGCGAGAGGTCAGAGGAGAATGGAGAGACTGCGACATGGTCCCTTCGCCCCGCGTGCGGGGGTCCGAAGGACGGGTCGAGACCAGTGGCTCGACCCCGGTCGGTGCCGGCAGGCGGATGAGGGGCTGACCTCGCCGATCTCCACCCTCAAGAAGACACGCCCAAGACCGCCTCCTGTTCGCGGCGCCCAAGAGGCGGAAATGCGAGCGCGATCGCCGCAGCCCCGAGCCCGACCATCGCGGAGCCGATGAACAGCCAGGAATAATTGGCGAAGGTATCGAAGATCCAGCCGCCGATCAGAGGCCCGAAGGCCATGCCGAGGCTGGAGAGCATCGTCGCCGCACCCAGCACGGTGCCGATGATGCGCTGGCCGAAATATTCCCGCGCCAGCACCGCATAGAGCGGCATCACGCCGCCATAGGCGCTGCCGAAGACGATGGCGAGCGCATAGAACTCCGTCAACTGGCTGACCAGGAGATAGGTCGCGAGTGCGGCCGCCTGCACCAGGAGGCCGGCGACCAGGACCGGCTTCACGCCGATCCTGTCGGCGAGACTGCCATAGAGCAGCCGACCGGCGAGGCCCGCCAGGCCTTCGACACTGTAGATGCTGACGGCCGCCATCGGTGCGACGCCGCAGATCGTCGCATAATTCACCATGTGGAAGATCGGGCCGGAATGGGCCGCACAGCACGCAAAGAAGGTGAGGCCGAGCACGATGAACTGCGGTGACCGGAAGACTTTCGAGAGCTGTGGCCGGGCGCCCGCCGCGGCAAATTCGGTACCGGCATCGACGGCTTCGGCAGGCGGACGCCTGACCAGCAGGGCGGCCGGCACCAGCAGCACCCAGGTGGCAATGCCGATGATCAACATGGCAGGGCGCCATTCATAGGCCGAGATCAGCCAGCGGGCGAAGGGCGAAATCGTCATCGGGGCTACCCCCATGCCGGCCGAGACCAGCGACACGGCAAGACCGCGGTTCACGTCGAACCAGGCGGTGGTCGCGGCGATCATCGGCGCGAAGAAAGCGCTGGCGGCCAGTCCGACCAGGATGCCGTAGGTCAGCTGGAATTCGATGAGTGTTGCGGCGCGGCTGGCGAGCACCAAGGCCAGGCCGAGCAGCACGGACCCGACCAGCACGACGATGCGAGGGCCGAAACGGTCGCTCGCCGCACCCCAGAGGAAACCGCCGAGACCCATGACGAGGAAATTCAGCGTCATGGCGCTGGCGATCCCGACATGCGACCAGCCGGTGGCGGTGGCGATCGGCTCCTGGAAAATCGCCAACGAGAACATTGCGCCAATGGCGACGCACGACATCAGGGCACCAACGGCGACGATGACCCAACGATAGGAAACACTCATGGCTTCATACCTCCATGGCGACAGAGTGATCGCGACGCGTGCAGCCCATCCGCCGCTTTCCGCGCCTTGCGATTAAAGACGTTCGAACCGTTGCGATTTCGACAGCGCCGTCACATCTTTTTTCCACCGGCCATTTAGAGCGTGCGGAACATCACCAACGCGTCAACATAACCCTCAGTTGGATGCAGGAAGACGCCGGGCAGCCGGCCGACGATGTCGAAGCCGAGGGATTGCCACAGCGCGACAGCGCGGCGATTGCTGCTGACGACGAAATTGAACTGCATGGCCCGAAAGCCCCGTGACCGGGCATGCTCGAGCGAATGTTCGTGCATGCGGCGGGCGACGCCGCGGCCGCTCGCAGCGGCATCGGTCATGTAGCCGCAATTGCAGACGTGGCGCCCGCCGCCGGCCTGATTGGCCTTGATGTAATAGGTACCGAGGATGACGCCGTCCTCCTCCACGACGAAGGTCTCGCGGTCCGCTCCCATCCAGTAGGCGAGCGCATCGGCTTCGGAGAGATCGCGGTCGAGCGCATAGGTCTCACCGGCGCGGATCGTCGGGCCGATGATCCGCCAGATTGCGCCGCGGTCGTCGTTGTTTGCGGGCCGGATCAGCATGACGTTTTCTATCGAAGTAGATCGCGGCACGCAACGTTCCGCGAGCGCTCAGATCGCGGCAGTTATAAAGTGCGGGTTACGAAGGACCCTGCCGACAGCGCCCGGTCTGCACAAGCTCAGTGCCATTATGCCGGCGGTGCGGCCTGATGAACAGAGCGGAGGGCGAAGAGCGCGCAAATGTCAGCAACCAGGATCAAACACCCCTTTAGATCCCATGGCAGAACAGGCGTAATGGCAGTCCACCCGCACGAGGTTAATCATGAATACCAAGACTCTTTCTGCCCTTTGCGCGGGCGATGACAGCGCGCAGCGTCGCAAGCATGAACATTATACAAGGCATTCTGCCTTTAGCGCGCCCGGCCGCCATTCTGCGCTCCTCGACATACTGCCGTCCGATCCGGCCGGCGTTGCCCGCACGGCGCAGGCCTTACTGATCTACGAGCACGCCGCAGAACCATTCTATGGTTACAGGGTTCCCGAAGCGCGCCGCGGCGAAAGCCACATCCGGCCGATGGAAAAAATGCTTGATGCGTTGCTGGTCCTCGACGACCGTCCGCTCTCCGTCGCCCGGTCGCCCGAGAAGCGTCTGGTCGGAATCTGCCGCCATTACATGTTGCTGTCCGTCGCAATTCTTCGGCAGCACGGAATTCCCGCCCGTGGTCGCGGAGGCTTCGCCACCTACTTCAATCCGGGCAAGTTCGAGGATCATTGGGTATGTGAGTACTGGAAAGCGGCTGATGGGCGCTGGGCCCTGCTGGACAGCCAGCTCGACGAAGTTTTCATCCGCAATCTCGGAATTGGTTTCGACATCACTGACGTTCCGCGCGCCCAATTCCTGACCGCTTCCGAGGCGTGGCGCAGATGCCGCAGCGGAGAACTCGATCCAAATCTGTTCGGCATCGAGTTTGAGCAGCTTCGTGGTCTGTGGTTCATCGCCGGTAACCTGATCAGAGATCTCGCCACTCTCAACGGTCGCGAAGTCCTGCCTTGGGACGTTTGGGGAGCACAACCCACGATAAATGCGACGCTTTCGCATTCCGAACTGGATTTCTTTGACGAGGTCGCTTTGATTACGGCCAATGCAGATGCAGATTTCGATGCGTTGAGCCGGCGTTTTTCCGAGGAGCCTAAACTACGGCTCCCGCAAACGGTCTTCAACTCATTGCGACGGCGTCAGGAAAGCGTATTCGAGTAAGACGGCCTACACTTTCAGACCGAAAGCACCTGCTTTCCCACTGCCCATGCCCCATCGGCGCGCAACCGGAATCCATCACCAATAGGATTTCGCGCCTGAAAATGATGTGCCGCGGCAACGGAGCACCTTCATCTGGAAACGCGGGCGCCTCTCGATATCAGCCGTGCGTTTTGCGCTCAGACCCTTTCGAGCGCGATCGCAATCCCCTGCCCGACACCGATGCACATGGTCGACAGCGAATAGCGTCCGCCGGTTTCGGCAAGTTCCAACGCCGCCGTGCCGGTGATGCGGGCGCCCGACATGCCTAAGGGATGGCCGAGCGCGATTGCGCCGCCATTGCGGTTCACGCGGGCGTCGTCATCGGCAATGCCGAGTTCGCGCAGCACCGCCAGTCCCTGGCTGGCAAAGGCCTCGTTGAGTTCGATCACGTCGAACTGTTCCTGTGTCATGCCGAGCCGCGCCATCAGCTTGCGCGAGGCCGGGATCGGACCCACGCCCATGACCCTTGGTGGTACGGCGGCGGCAGCACCGCCGAGGATGCGGGCGATCGGCGTCAGGGCGTATTTTCGCGCCGCCGCTTCGGAAGCGACGATCAGCGCCGCCGCCCCGTCATTGACGCCGGAGGCGTTGCCTGCCGTCACCGTGCCGCCTTCTTTTTTGAAGGGAGTGGCAAGTTTCGCCAGAGCCTCGATCGTCGTCCCCCGAGGATGCTCGTCCCTGTCGACCACAACCGGATCGCCCTTGCGCTGCGGGATGGTCACCGGCGTGATCTCCTTCGCCAGCCGTCCGCTCGCCTGGGCTGCCGCCGCCTTCCCCTGGCTGCACAGCGCGAAGGCGTCCTGATCGGCGCGGCTGACCTGATAGTCCTCGGCGACGTTCTCGCCGGTCTCCGGCATGGAATCGACCCCATACTGCTTCTTCATCAGCGGGTTGATAAAGCGCCAGCCGATCGTCGTGTCGTGAATTTCGGCTGCCCGAGAAAAAGCCGTCTCGGCCTTCGGCATGACAAAGGGCGCGCGCGACATGCTTTCGACGCCACCGGCGAGCATCAGTACCGCCTCGCCGGCGCGGATGGCGCGCGCCGCCGTCATCACTGCATCCATGCCGGAGCCGCAGAGCCGGTTGATCGTCGTGCCCGGGACAGCGACGGGCAGGCCGGCGAGCAGCGCCGACATGCGGGCGACGTTGCGGTTGTCCTCGCCCGCCTGGTTGGCGCAGCCGAAGATCACGTCGTCGACGGCTTCCCAGTCGACGGCGCCGTTGCGCGCCATCAGCGCCTTCAGCGGGATGGCGCCGAGATCGTCGGCCCGCACCTGGGAAAGCGCGCCGGCGAAGCGGCCGATCGGCGTCCTGATATAGTCGCAGATGAAGGCTTCGGTCATGGCTTTCCCTTCAGAGTTTCGGAACGACGAGATCGGCCACCGGGCGGTCGACATGCAGTCGCGCCCCGGTCATCGCCTGCAGTTCTTCCAGCGACATGGCGGCGAGCTTCTCGCGCAGGACGAAGCGCCCGTCGAGGATGTCGATGACGGCGTGGCTGGTATAGACGCGGGTGATGCAGGCGACGCCGGTCAGCGGGAAGCTGCATTTCTCCACCAGCTTCGGCTCGCCCGTCTTGGTGACGTGCTCGGTGATGACGCAGACCTGCTTGGCGCCATGCACCAGGTCCATGGCGCCGCCGACGGCCGGCACGCCCTTGCTGCCGACCCGCCAATTGGCAAGATCCCCATTCTCCGCGACCTGATAGGCGCCGAGGATGGCGACGTCGAGATGGCCGCCGCGCACCATGGCGAAGCTGTCGGCATGGTGGAAGAAGGCCGCACCCGGCTTCAGCGTCACCGCCTTCTTGCCGGCGTTGATCAGATCCCAGTCCTCTTCACCTTCGGCCGGCGGCTCGCCAAAATTGAGGATGCCGTTTTCGGTGTGGAAGATCGCCTGACGGCCGGGCGGCTGATAGCGGGCGACCATTTCGGGAAAGCCGATGCCGAGATTGACATAGGCGCCGTCAGCAATGTCCTGCGCCGCGCGCCAGGCGATCTGCGCATTGGAAAGTTTGATGTCGTCCCTGATATCGACGGTCATACGTAGACCACTCCGGCTCGGATGAGCTCTTCTTCCTGCTGCGGATGGGGGACGGCGACGACGCGGTCGACGAAGATGCCGGGGGTGACGACATGCTCGGGATCGATGCCGCCGGCCGGCACGATCGAGGAGACCTGGGCGATCGTCCTGGCCGCCGCCATGCACATCAGCGGATTAAAATTGCGGCCGGCCTTGTTGTAGGTGAGGTTGCCGTGGACATCGCCGACCGCAGCCTTGACGATGGCGAAATCGGCTTTCAGCCAGCGCTCCTGCACATAGTGACGGCCGTCGAATTCGGCGATGACCTTGCCTTCCGCGAGTTCGGTGCCGTAGCCGGTCGGCGTATAAAAGGCCGGAATGCCGGAGCCGCCGGCGCGGATGCGCTCGGCGAGCGTGCCCTGCGGCACCAGTTCGAGCTCGATTTCGCCGGCCAGATATTTTTCGGTGAAGGCGCGCGGATCCGAGGAGCGCGGGAACGAGCAGATCATTTTCCGGACCAAGCCGGCGTCAATCATCGCGGCGATGCCGATGCGGCCGTTACCGGCATTGTTGTTGATCACAGTCAAGTTTTTCGGGCCCTTGTCGATCAGGGCATGGATCAGCTCGATCGGCGCGCCGGAGCCGCCGAAGCCGCCGATCATGACGGTGGCGCCGTCGCCGATCTCGGAGACGGCCTCAGCCGTGCTCGCGATTGTCTTGTCCATGGGGATCTCCTCAGCCTTTCCTTGTCATCAGAAATAAAACGCAGCAGGAGCAACGGCAAGGCATTTTGTGCGTTATTTGACATTTGTTCATATATCGCACATGCTCACTTGTTAAGAGGAGAATCGAACCCATGCGTGAAACCGATTTCGTCAGCGGCTTTGCCCGCGGCCTGAAAGTCATCGAAGCCTTCGGTGAAACGCGGCAGCGGCTTTCCATCGCCGAGGCATCGAAGCTGACAGAGCTCGACCGCGCCACGGTGCGGCGTTCGCTGCTGACGCTCGCCGAGCTCGGTTATGCCGATTATGACGGCAAGTTCTTCACGCTGACGCCGAAGATCCTGCGGCTCGGCCATGCCTATCTGGCGGCAACGCCGCTGCCGGCGCTGTTGCAGCCGCATCTCGATCAGCTCTCGGAACAGGCCGGCCAGAGCGCCTCGGCCTCGGTGCTCGACGGCACCGAGATCGTCTATATCGCCCGCGCCGCGCAGCGCCGGGTGATGTCGATCAATCTGACCCCCGGCAGCCGCCTGCCGGCCTATTGCGCCTCGATGGGCCGGGTGCTGCTGGCGGCCCTATCGGAGACAGAGGCGCGCGCCATCCTGGCCAGGAGCGAGCTGAAGCAGAACACGGCCAATACCAAAACCGATCCGGACGAACTCATCGAAGAATTCCGCCGGGTGCGCGCAGAAGGCTGCGCCGTCATCGATCAGGAGCTGGAGATCGGCCTCTGCTCGATCGCCGTGCCAGTCGAAAACGACCGCGGCGAAACGATCGCGGCGATCAATATCGGCGCGCCGGCCGCGCTCGTCCCGGCCGCCGAGATGAAGGCGCGCTATCTCAAGCTGTTGAAGGAAACGCAAGCGGCGTTGCGGCCGCTGCTGCGCCGATAACGGCAAGCCGAAAGGCGAACGGCCCCGGCCGGAACCGGAGCCGCTAGACGAAAAGTCAATGCGTCAGATCGAGCGCGGCTGTGAGATCGCCCATCGGCGGCTCGCCATTGTCGCTGAGCGCCTTGTCGCGGGCGGCGATGCCGGGCAGCACCGGCAGGTCGTAACGCGTCGTGATCAGCCGGATTATCGAGGTCGTGTCGTACTGGGTATGATCGACCGTGCCGGCCTTGGCGAAGGGCGAAATGATCACGGCCGGGACGCGGTTGCCCGGACCCCAGCGGTCGGCCTTCGGCGGCGCGACGTGATCCCAGAAGCCGCCATTCTCGTCATAGGTGACGATGACGAGCATATGGCCCCATTGCGGGCTCTTCTCGAGATGGGCGACGACATCGGCAAGATGCTGGTCGCCGCTTGATACATCGGCATAACCACCATGTTCGTTGAGATTGCCCTGCGGCTTGTAGAAGGACACCGCCGGCAGCTTGCCGGCGTCGATGTCCCGCAGGAACGCCTCGCCGGCCAGGCCGCCATCCTTGAGATGGTCGGCGCGAGCGGGTGTGCCGGGGGCGAAATTGGCGAAATAATTGAAGGGCTGGTGGTGGAACTGGAAGTTCGGCACCGGTGTGGCGTTTTTGCCGTCGAGCGCCGCCTGCCAGGCGCCGCCATACCAGGCCCAGCTGACGCCCTTCTGCGACAGGAGATCGCCGATGGTGGTCTCATGCTGCGGCGGCAAAGTCGTCGCCGCATTGGGATCGGCATAGGCCGGATCGCCGTCCTTGGCCGGCGGATTGGCGCTCGGCTGATAGGGCGGCTGCATGGTGTTGACGGCGTAGAAGTCTGGGGTCAGCGTGCCGTCGGAGACGAATTTCGGCGCCCCCTGCAGCGCCGATTTCGGCGCGTTGTCGGCGACAACAAGCGAGGTGCCGTCGGCATCGACCTTGGCGATGACAGGCTTTGCCGGGCTCTTGTCGGCATCGGGATAAAAGGGCGCGCAGGCGCAGGCCAGCGCGAAATGGTTGAGGAAGGAGCCGCCGAAAGCGCCCTGGAAGAAATTGTCGGCGAGCACGTATTTTTTCGCGACCTGCCACATCGGCAGGATCGAGCCGTCATAATGGCCCATGACCAGGCTGCCGGAATCGGCCCAGGCGACGAATTTGTCGTTCTTGCCGCCGTCGATCTGCATCTGCTCCTGATAGAAGCGATGCCAGAGATCGCGGGTGACGATCGTCGGCGCCTGCGCAAACCCCTTGGGATCGTCGATCGCAAAGCTGGCATTGGCAAGATGGGCCGACTGCGCCTCGGTGATCGCAGGCGTCACGCCTTTGGCGGTCAGGCCGCCCCAGGCCGGCGGCAGTTCGGCGAGCGGCTTGCCGTCGCGGTCGAGCTGGCGGTCCTGACCGGCGCCGACATTGGCAAGGCCGTTGGCGCCGGGAAAGCCGCCATAGAGATTATCGAAGCTGCGGTTTTCGGCATAGATGACGACAATATTGCCGATCTTGTCGTAACCGGCGGGCGCGGCATGGGCGGAGGCCGCGATAGTGAGCGGCATCATGGCCGATCCGGCGAGACAGAGCGAGGCGAGGCGTTTCAGGCTTTTCACGGGGGTTACCTCATGGCTAGGGGGCATTGGCTAGAGGGAGCGGGGGCCGCTCGGGGGGCGCACCGACGCTAGTCCCGCCTTCCATCAACTTTGTGACAGCAAGGTTACAGCGGTGGCACGACAACAGCCGTCATCAATTTGTTGCATCACGGTTCGATCATGCTGGAGGCCATGCATAAATCATTGGAATCCTTAGGATGACGAAAACGATGTCCTGGCTTGCGCGGCCCGGCCTGGCGGCCGGAATCGGCGCTGCAATGCTCTCTCTCGCCATTATGCCGCTGCGGCAAAGCAGCGCGGCGGCGGCTGCCGACATCCATCCCGGCCCAATGTCGCGCGCCGAGGCCTTCGCCCGGGCCGAATGGCTGACCGCGCTCGGCCGCAAGATGTTTTTCGATCCCTCGCTCTCGGCCTCGGGGCTGCAGGCCTGCGCCTCCTGCCATGATCCAGCCCACGCCTTCGGCCCGGCCTCGGCAGCGCCGGTCGAGATGGGCGGCGCCAATATGGACCGGCCGGGCCTGCGCGCCGTCCCGACGCTGCGCTACCTGCAGGCGGTGCCCGCCTTCACCGAGCATTATTACGAGTCCGAGGACGAGGGCGACGAGAGCGTCCACAACGGCCCGACCGGCGGCCTGACCTGGGACGGCCGGGTCGATCATGGCGCCGACCAGGCGAAGATCCCGCTGCTCTCACCCTTCGAGATGGGCAACACGGATGCGGCCGACGTCGCCGCCAAACTGCGCAAGGCGTCCTATGCCGCCGACATCAAAGCGGTCTTCGGCGAGACCGTATTCGACAACCCGCAAGACACATTCGACGCCGCCGCCGAGGCGCTCGCCACCTTCGAGCAGAGCGGCCCGGATTTCTACCCCTATTCCAGCCGCTACGACGCATTTCTCGCCGGCAAGGCGACGCTGACTGCGCAGGAACTGCACGGCCGGCAGCTGTTCGAGGACCCGGCCAAGGGCAATTGTTCGAGCTGTCACCTCAGCGAACCCGCCAATGACGGCGAGCCGCCGCTCTTTTCCGATTTCGGCTTCCTCGCGCTCGGCGCGCCGCGCAACATGGCGATCCCGGCCAATGGCGATCCGACCTATCATGACCTCGGCCTCTGCGGCCCTCAGCGGACCGATCTCGCCAGCCACAAGGACTATTGCGGCCTCTTCCGCACGCCGACGCTGCGCAATGTCGCGCTGAAGAAGAGCTTCTTTCACAACGGCTATTTCCACACGCTGCGCGACGTGGTCTCCTTCTATGCCACCCGCGACAGCGACCCCGGCCGCTGGTATGCGCAAAATGCCGACGGCACGATCCGCCGCTATGACGACCTGCCGCAGGCCTATTCGGACAATCTCAACCAGGACCCGCCCTTCGGCCGGAAGCCCGGCGACGCGCCGGCGCTGACCGATCCCGAAATCGACGACATCGTCGCCTTCCTCGGGACGCTGACGGATGCGGATCTGCTGCCAGAGCCGAGCGGGGATTGAAACAATCGCTGGATGGGCCGTGCGAAGCCCAGTCAGGGCTGCATGTCATCGAGCTGTACGGTTTGACGAGCCCGGATGGCGGTTGCTTTGTCTACGAGGCGTGCTGTCATGTAAGCGAAACAGACAACTGCGCCAAGAAGCACCAAGAAGGCGAGAGGGCCATTCAGACCAACCAAACCCGCAAGGGGCTTGAAGACACCGATCACACCGCGATGCAGGATGTAGACGGGATAGGAGATGTATCCGATCCAGGTCGCCAGCCCTTCTGCCTGGGCGGGCATCTCCAGCAACAGGCCGAGTGTTACGATGAGCGGCGCCAGGGTGATCGCGAAGATCAGATCGTAGTAGGGCCGCAGTACGAGCGGAACCGGAGCTGCAATGCAGATCAGCAAAAGCAGGCACGGAGCTATTGCGACCCAGCCCCTCCTCCAGGCCGAAACGCCGTTGAAGAGACGGCTGATAACGACACCTGCGGTAAATGAGAACATCACCCTCGGCAGTCCACCCACTGCTGAAGGCCACTCCCAGCCGATATTCAACATGCCGTACTTCAGACCGACAAAAACCAAGAATGCCGCCGAGACGAGCGCAACGGCGCAGAGGGCGCGGACGGAGAGCCGGAAGAGCCACAGTGCGAAGACGATATTGACCAGCAATTCCCAGAACATCGACCAGGCCGGGCCGTTGATCGGAAACATCCCTTGCATCGGATGCGCTTGAAGGAAATACATCGGGCTCGGCAAAACGAAGGTATTGGTTGCGCTCGACACCAGCAGATCGACCGCGCTTTGGGCTCGCAGTCCCCAGCTCGTCAACAGAATGATCTGCACGAGGCCAACCAAGATCCCGATCAGATAGAGCGGATACAGGCGTTTGATGCGGGCCTTCATGAATGACTGAAATGGCAGGCCGCGCGACAGCCTTCGTCCGTAAATGTCGGCGATAATGAAGCCGCTGAGAACGAAGAAAAAGTCGACCGCCAGATAAGCCGATGGCGCGTATCTCTCCTGGAAGTGCGTGGCGACAACACAAATGGCGGCAAAGCCGCGCATGGCATCGAGCGTATAGTAGCGGCTGCGGCCACTTGTCGAAACATCTGCCCGGTGAAGCTGATGTAACGGATAATCGTGGTCGAGATCGGTCATCTTGTCGATTATCTCATGCGTTTGCGGCCGAAGCCGTTTGGGTTGAGAGACGGGCGGCGAAACAATCCGCCGCACTGGAGCCAGGAAATCACACAGGGGTGGCCACTGCGCCCCTGTTGCCCTTGCGCTGCCGAGCCTGCTTGATGCTGCCGATCAGGACATTCAGGCGCGCCCTGCACAGCAAGAATATCAGGCTGCAGTAAGCGATGCCGCCTGCAAGGGCTTCTATAGCCAGACGTGCGTAGGGCGACCAATGAGGCAACAGTTCGTGCAGCAGCAAAACGACAGCCACCATCGCTGCACTGGCCGTGGTCGGCCGCAGGAACTGCGCCAAATATGCCGGCACACTCAGCTCTATATGCTGCGACACCTTCCAGCTGGTGATCGGCCAGAACAACAGGACTTCGATCATGATCGCAAACACGATTGTCGTCACGCCGTAGGGGTACAGAACTGCGATGGTCAGAAGCGTGAGAACATTTCGAGCCAGCTGGTAGTAAAACCACCAATCCATCTCTCCCTGGCTTTTTATCAGGGATGCCTGCACGTAGCCGATCCCAGCCATCAAGCCAATAACGCAGTAGAACCGAACCGGCCAAACGGCCTCGATCCAGTGCGCTCCGAAAATCGTCGTGATTGCATCATCGGCAACCGCCGCAAGCCCGATGAAGACGGGGTAGGAAACCAGAGCACAGCCAAACGTCGCCATCAGGAATGCTTCCCGGACTTTTTTCGGATCGGCCCGCAGCGAAGACAGCAGCACGTGCGTCACCGACGTCAGGCCGCCGGCGATGACGTTGTTGATCATGTCAAACAGGCGCTTGGAAAAGTTATAGATGCCGAGCGCCGACGGGCTCAGGAGCACGCCGATGAGCAAGTTGTCCAGGCTCATCGTCTGTAAAAAACGGGTGCCGGATGCAAAGAAACCGTAGTGAAGCAGATCATTGAGGCTCGCTTTCTTTATCTTCAGGCCGGGAATCCAACCCGCACCCCAGAAAGCGGCGCCGCACGATGCCGCTGTGGCGGCGATCTGGGCAATGGCAAGCCCCCACAAGCCGAAACCGGCGAGAACCAGAACAAGGCAAAGGCAAGCAGACGTGACGGTCGCGATGACTGTGCGGACGGCCACCAGATGGAATGACATTTTTCTGTTCACGATCGCATTCGGAACGACGGCCGTGAAGTCGAAGAATACCTTCGATCCCATGATGTAAATGAGATAGGTGACTTCCTTATGCCCGACATAGGCCGCGATCGACGAAGCGGCCAGGCATAAGCCGCCGTAGACCAGGAACGAAAAGCCGAGCGAAAGCAGGAATATCGTGTCGAGGTGGCTGCGCCTGATCTCGGCTCTCTGGATGATCGCTTCGCCAAAGGCAGTCGGCCCGAAACTCGCTGCAAAGGAGACGATGCTGAAGGACAGCGCGACAAGACCGAAGTCCTGAGGCTGGAGAATACGAGACGTGACCACAAAAACAGCGAAGGTCAGGACCGTCGGAATAAGGGTACTGAGTGCCGACCAGAAGGCACCCGTTACGGCTGCGGCGGACCGGTTCTCACTGACATGGCTGAAGAGAATATCGTCGTCTTGCAAAACCGACAAACTGAGCTCCTCCGAAAATCAGACTATGGAAGGTTGAGGGACCAGATCGGGGGCGGGAATACTGGGACCGACAGTCATGGGCCGGCTCGACTTGTACCAGGTGCCGCCGATCTCATAGGGCAGGCGAGACATTGCTGCGAAAATCTCGCCGGCATTCGTTGCTGTCTCCACCAGGGGGCTGTCGCCGGTCCGGCTATCGATGAAAGCGTGAAGATTGCTGCCGTCTCTCGCGACCGCGACATGCGGCTTATTGAGCAACAGACAGAGAATATGGCCGTGTAAATGGTTGGTAATGATCCGCTCTGCGCCGGACAGGATCCGCACGCCATAATCGACATATCGACGGGCGACATCCTCGCGGTGCTGGGCCAGCATCGCCGTGCGGCTGAATCCATGCCGCAGCGCTGAGCTGACGATGCTCGACATGCGCAGGCGCGACAAACTGTCGGGACCATTGATCCAATTGGTCAGCGGTCCGTCAACAATCGATCGCGCTTTCGCTATATCGACGTCGTCGTCCTCGCCAAGTGGCTGCATGACATACAACACCCTCAGAGGGTCGGCGTCGAAGGGCTTCAGCGTCTCGATACCGAATGCCGTGTCCGGGCCGGCCTCGACCTCACAATCGAAGTTCGCTCTTGCCAGTTCGAAGCTCTGGTCATCGCGTGTCAGGCAGAAGAAGTTGCGATGCCTGCCAATCGTGCGTTTGGCGTATTCCTTGAGCGACTCGTTGGCGAAGTGAATCCTCTGCGGCATCTGGATGATCGTCCGGTCCGGATATTTCCACATCAAGCGGCAGCGAAGATCATCCCTGCCCGCCCGCAAATCCCCAAAATCACTCCACCCGCAAATGAAAATGGGAGCATCGGCCGGCGTTTCCTTTATCTCGTCTATATTTTGGGATGCACCGCAAACAAGCGCCGGCATCCTGCCCGTTACTTCCCTCAATACCTGCGACAACCCAAGCCAACTTGCATGATGCCCCGGATCTTTATTCGAAGGAAAGTCAATTATAATGTAAGGCTGTCCCGTATTTACGAACTTCCTTACTATTTCAATCAACTTTTCTCTTTGTCTATGTATTACAACTTCGCCGAGGTGATGCATCAATACAACGTGATTCTCTAAATTTTATCGACTGATCTATATCCATCAGCTGAATGAGTCAATTGGACTTCGGCGCGACATAGAATCGCACCAGATTTACATTACTTTTTCGTAATGTTAGACATGCTGGATTTTCGGAGATGACTTCGTTCTAGCGCTCACTCCGATAGACTGAGGCGGTGGGCCACGGCTCATCCGGTCGTTGTGCCGAGCGCACTGTTGTCAGAGGCGCAGTTGGGCAGATCGGAGAGAGTCTCGACTTGAGCCCATTTTCACAACGGCTCGTGACAACGTTCAAACTCGCCTTAATGGCGTGTCAAACTTTAGAGGTGCGGGAGGCTCGCATGCACGGGGGCGATGGCAAGAAGGCATTTTACCCGAACTTCAACATGATCAGGCTCGTCGCAGCCTCGACGGTGATCTTCTCGCATGCCTTCCTTATCGTGGAAAAGACCTCGGCGAACGAGCCCTTCGAGCGGTTGTTCGGAGAGGGCAATATCCTCGGCCTCTTCGGCGTCTATGTGTTTTTCATCACCAGCGGCTTCCTCGTCACGCAGAGCGCGCAGTTCGGCAGCGCGGGTGGTTTTCTCTGGCGACGGGCGCTGAGAATATACCCGGCGTTCATCGTCTGCACCCTGCTCAGCGTCTATGTCCTGGGCGCCCTGTTCAGCCCGTTGGGCATCAGTGGCTACTTGCTGAAATCGCTTCATCTGAAGACGACGTTGCATTCGCTGCTCGACCCGAACTTTGGCATGACCCTGCCGCATGTGCAGTTTTATGATCCGGCCATCTCCTGGCTTGCCACCTCCGTCAACGGTTCTCTTTGGACGATCGGGCAGGAAATCTTCTGCTACCTGATCGTCGCGGGATTGATGGCAATCGGGCTTCTGCGGGCGCCGCTTATGGCACTTGCCGTCGCCGTGGGCGTGACATGGCAGCTTTTCTTCGATCATCCGTGGCCAAACATACGCTTCCTGACGGATTTCACCTTTATCGCTCCCTATTTCTTCTGCGGTTCGCTTCTCTGGTTCGTGATGGAAAAGCGGCGGCCCAGCATTGTCCTGGCATTGGTCTTCGCGGCGCTCGGCGTGCTCTTCCTCGTCTTCTGGCCCGGCTATCTCTACGGCCGCATGTTGTTCGCCTATCCGCTTGTCCACATCGCGACCTCGCCCTCCATTCGCCTGCCGACTCTCGAACGATTGGGCGACGTCTCCTACGGGACCTATCTCTATGGCTGGCCAGTGGAGCAGGTGATGAACCATGCCCTCGGCCAGTACAGCACGTGGTGGGCCGTCTTTGCCCTTTCGCTGCCGACATCGTGGTTGCTCGGCTGGCTTTCATGGCATCTCCTGGAGAAACGTGCGCTGCGCCTGAAGCGCATCCCGCTCCTCCAGCGACAGCCTGTCAGCCCTTGAGAAAAGCTGACTTCCGCCCCACAGTTCGCAGCGACGTCTGACGCTCTGATTGTTGCAGCCGGACTTTGGCGCGTGATTGTTCTCGCTTAGCGCATCATTCCGAACTACTCCACTTGCTGCATCATAATTTCCGATATACATCATTCTATCGGAAACTATGGGGAAATGATGGAACGCTCGTTTTTGACGATCGCCGCCGGCGAGAACAGTGAGGCCATTCGAGCGCTGTCGGCGCCGGCGCGGATCGAGATATTGAAGCTGCTCTGCGCCAAGGGGCCGCTCAACATCAACGATATCGCCCAGGCGCTTTCCCTGCCGCAATCGACCGTCGCCACCGGCATCCAGATCCTGGAAGATGCCGGACTCGTCGATTCCCGGCTGGCCAAGGCGCGCAAGGGCAACCAGAAGATCTGCTCGGCGGTCTATAGCGAAATCCTGATCAGCTTCGAGGAAAGTGCGGCGCAGCGGGCCAACAATATCATCGAGGTCGAGATGCCGGTCGGGCTCTATACGAGCTGCGACGTGCATGCGCCCTGCGGTCTCTGCTCGACCGAGAGCGTCATCGGACCGCTCGATGTGCCGGATTATTTCCTCGATCCGCAGCGCATGCAGGCCGGGCTGGTCTGGTTCGGCCGCGGTTATGTCGAATATAAATTTCCGAACAATGCCAAGGTGTTGAACAAGGATATTCGCGCTATCGAATTTTCGCTGGAGCTGTCATCCGAAGTGCCCGGCACCAATCCGGACTGGCCCTCCGACATCACGCTCTGGGTCAACGGCATGGCGATCGGCACCTGGACCTCGCCCGGCGATTACGGCGACAAGCGCGGCGCCTTCACGCCCGCCTGGTGGAAGCTCGAAGGTTCGCAATACGGGACGATGAAAACCTGGCGGATCTCGACGCGCGGCACCTTTATCGACGGTATCGCCGCATCGAATATCACGCTCAGCGATCTGGCGCTCGGCCAGCATTCGTCGATCCGCCTGCGCGTCGGCATCGCCGAAAATGCCGGCCACACAGGCGGCGTCAATATTTTCGGTCGCGGCTTCGGCAATCACGGCCGCGACATCACCATGCGGCTGCATGTCTGAAAACATAATATCGGATAACCTGATTTAAAAATCGCATTTATTTCGTGTTTCAGAGGTCGCTAAACTTTATCAAGCCATTGTATTTCAATATTTTTCCTTCGGATTAGCATTAGTATGATTAAATCCGCCTTTCGGTTGACATCACGACATTCCTGATATCAAGTTAGAGGCACGAAAACAAAAATCCTGATACATAAACGGGGAGGATCCGTTGAAGACGAATGTCGTTGCCCACCGCGATTTCCGCATCGCGACCATTGACGCCAGGCTCTACAGCTCGTTTCTCGAGCATCTCGGCAGAGCGATCTACGGCGGCATCTACGAGCCTGGACATCCGACAGCCGATGAAGACGGCTTCCGCCGCGATGTGCTCGATCTTGTGCGTGAACTCGACACGCCCTACTGCCGTTATCCCGGCGGCAATTTCGTCTCGGCCTATAATTGGGAAGACGGTGTCGGTCCGCGCTCGGAACGCCCGGTGCGCCTCGACCTTGCCTGGCGCACCCGCGAAGCCAACCAGGTCGGCGTCAACGAATTCGTCGACTGGTGCAAGAAGGCCAATACCAAGCCGATGCTGGCCGTCAATCTCGGCTCGCGCGGCCTCGATGCCGCCCGCAACTTCCTCGAATATTGCAACCATCCCGGCGGCACCTACTGGTCGGACCTGCGCCGCAAGCACGGCTGGTCCAATCCGCATGATGTCAAACTCTGGTGCCTCGGCAACGAGATGGACGGCCCCTGGCAGGTCGGTCACAAATCGGCCTATGAATATGGCCGGCTGGCGGACGAGACGGCGAAAGCCATGCGCGGCTTCGACAAGTCGCTCGAGCTCGTCGTCTGCGGCTCGTCGAATTCCGACATGAAGACCTATCCGCAATGGGAGGCCGAGGTTCTCGACCAGTGCTATGACAGCGCCGACTACATCTCGCTGCATATGTATTTCGCCAACCGCGAGAAGAACACGCTGAACTACCTCGCCCGGGCGACCAAGCTCGACCGCTACATCACCACGATCGGCGGCGTGATCGATTACATCAAGGCGAAGAAGCGCTCGAAGAAGACGATCGGCATTTCCTTCGACGAGTGGAACGTCTGGTACCATTCCAACCAGCAGGACAAGGAGATCCTGGCGCGCGACGAATGGCCGGATGCGCCGCATCTGCTCGAGGACGTCTATAATTTCGAAGACGTGCTGCAGGTCGGCGGCATCCTCAACACCTTCATCCGCCGCTCCGACCGGGTGCGCATCGCCTGCATCGCCCAGCTCGTCAACGTCATCGCCCCGATCATGACCGAGGACGGTGGTGCGGCCTGGCGCCAGACGATCTATTATCCCTTCTATTACGCCTCGCGCTATGGCCGCGGATCGGCCCTGCAGCTCGTCGTCGACGGCCCGACCTATGACAGCGACGAGGAGAACGAGGTTCCCTATCTCGACGTCTCGGCGGTGCATTCCGAGGATGGCCGGTCGCTGACCTTCTTTGCCGTCAACCGCCATCCCGACACGGCACTCGATCTCGACGTGCGGCTGGAAGGTTTCGGCGGCGCCCGGCTGATCGAGCAGGTGGAGATGACCCATGGCGATCTCGAAGCCGTCAACACCGCGCGGCGGCCGGAGACGGTCGTGCCCGCCAAGGTCGAGACGGCAAGGATCGAGGATGGACGGGTGCGGGCGGCGCTGAAACCGCTGTCCTACAACGTCATCCGGCTGTCGGTGTGACAGCCGCCGCCGGTGCCGATCGGCCCGGCTGAGAAATCGGCCCCCTGCGAGGAGGCAGGCGGCCGGAGGATGGTTCGCCGAAGCGTCAGGCTCACAAGCCCGCTTCTGGGAACCGACAACCGCGACATGCCCCTGCGTGCCTCGAAGGCCGCCGCATCGTCGCTTACAAGGGAGGAGTTCATGCAAAAGTGGAAGAGGTTTGCATTCGGCTTCGTGCTGGCCACGCTCGGCCTGACCGCGGTGGCCGGAGCCCAAGACTATACCTCCTTGCCGCGCAAGGAGACGCTTATCGTCGAAAATCCGGAAGGGACGATCAAGAATCCCGGCTGGTTCAACATCTGGGTCAATGGCGGCGGCGGGGTCTCGACCGGCCTGCAGCAGCTGACCATGGATACGCTCTGGTATATCGACCCCGAACAGGGTCTTGGCGGTGCGGCCTGGGACAATTCGCTCGCCGCCGACAAGCCGCAATATAATGCCGACTTCACCGAAATGACCGTGAAACTGCGCAAGGGGCTCTATTGGAGCGACGGCGTGGAATTCACTGCCGATGACGTGGTCTATACCGTCAAGACGCAGATGGATCACCCCGGCATGATCTGGAGCGCGGCCTTCTCGGTGCAGGTGGCAAGTGTCGAGGCGACCGATCCGCAGACTGTGGTGTTCAAGCTGAAGAAGCCGAATTCGCGCTTCCATGCGATCTTCACCGTGCGCTGGAACGGCGCCTGGATCATGCCGAAGCATGTGTTCGAGAAGGTCGAAGATCCGCTGCGCTACGATTTCGCCAATCCCGTCTCGCTCGGCGCCTACAAGCTGAAGGCCTACGATCCGCAGGGCAAATGGTATACCTGGGAGAAGCGCGACGACTGGCAGCGCACCTCGCTTGCCCGCTTCGGCGAGCCGGCCCCGAAATATGTGACCTATACCGATCCCGGCCCGCCGGATAAGCGCACCATCGCCCAGCTCGAGCACAATCTCGATATCATCCACGACAACACGCCGGAGGGCATGTTCACCCTCAAGGAGAAGTCGAAGACGATCGAGACCTGGTTCCCGGGCTTCCCCTTCGCCCATCCGGATCCGACGCTGCCGGCCGTGATCTTCAACACCCAGCAAGCGCCCTTCGACAATGCCGATGTGCGCTGGGCGCTGGCCCTGCTGATCGACATCAAGGCCGTCGATATGGCGAGCTACCGCGGCGCGGCGACGCTTTCCGCACTCGGCGTGCCGCCGACGGCGGCGACGATGAAAGACTATCAGGCGCCGATGCAGGACTGGCTGAAGGATTTCGAGATCGATACCGGCAAGAGCAAGATCAAGCCTTATGACCCGACGGTCGGGCAACAGATCGCCGATATCCTGCGCAAGCAGCCGAAGTTCAAGGACCAGATCCCGACCGATGCGGAAGCGATCAGCGGTGCCTTCGGCTATGGCTGGTGGAAGCCGAACCCGAAAGCGGCCGGCGAACTGCTTGAGAAGGCCGGCTTCAAAAAGTCCGGCGGCAAATGGCTGACCCCTGACGGACAGCCCTTCAAGATCCGCATGACGGTGGAAGGCGATACACGCTCGGTCTTCACCCGCGCCGGCACGCTGATTGCGCAGCAATGGGCGGCCTTCGGCATCGACGCCAAGGCCGTGCCGGCCGCCAAGCTCTGGCAGACGGCGCTGCAGCCTGGCGATTTCCAGGTGGCGATCGCCTGGAGCGTCGAAACCTGGGGCGGCGATCCCGACCTCTCCTTCTTCCTCGACAGCTGGCACTCCCAGTTCGTCGCCAAGAAGGGCGAGGTTCAGCCGCCGCGCAACTGGCAGCGCTGGTCCAATCCGGAGCTCGACAAGATCATCGAGAGCATCCGCGGCATCAGCGCCGACGATCCGAAGGGCATGGAGCTCGGCAAGGATTATCTGAAGCTCGTCGCCCGCGAAATGCCGACGATCCCGCTGATGTCCTACAACGTCTTCACCTCGATGGATACGACCTATTGGACCGGCTATCCCACCATCAAGGACCCCTATACGGATCCGGTGCCGAACTGGGCGAACTCCAGGTTGATGATGGTCAAGCTGAAGCCGGCCCAACCGCAATAACCCTCCCAACGCCGGCGCGTAAGCCATCGCGCCGGCCCCCTCATCGGCGGGCATGCGCCCCAGCTGCCATGCTCGTCGATCCTTTCAAGAAGGGAAGCAGAGAGGAACCACTGCCTTATGACGCCCTATCTGATCTTTGTGCTGAAGCGGTTTGGTCAGTTTCTGCTCGTCGTCTTTCTCGGCGTGACGATCACCTTCTTCGTCACCCACCTGACCCCGATCGATCCGGTCGAAGAAAGCATAGGCGCCATTACCCAGATGGGTCAGTCCGATCCCAACGCGATCGAGCTGATGCGCCAGTCGCTGCGCGAGCTTTACGGCATGCAGGGCTCGATCTGGCAGCAATATCTGCATTTCTGGCTGCGGCTTGCGACCGGCGATCTCGGCCCCTCGCTCTCGGCCTTTCCGACCCCCGTCTCCACCATCATCCTGCGGTCGCTGCCCTGGACGATCGGGCTGATGACGGTGTCGACGCTGATCACCTTCGTGCTCGGCAATGCGATCGGCGCGCTCGCCGGCTATTATCGCAAGGACATGGTGCTGAAGGCCGTCAGCCTCGTCTTCATCGCCATGCTGCCCATCCCCTATTACATCCTCGCCTTCGTGCTGCTCATCGTCTTCGGCTTCATCTGGCCGGTCCTGCCGATCAATGGCGGCTATGAGATGAACGCCAATCTGGACCTCTCCTTTGCGCTCGTCGTCGATATCCTCAAGCACTCGATCCTGCCGGCCCTGTCGCTGATCCTGGTCGGCGCCGGCAGCTGGCTGATCGGCATGCGGGCATTGGTTTCCAACATCATCACCGACGACTATGTCGTCTTCGCCGAGCTCGGCGGCGTGCCGAAGGGAAAGATCCTGCGCTCCTACATCGCCCGCAACGCCATGGTGCCGCAATTCACCGGGCTTGCCATGTCGCTCGGCGCAATCTTCAACGGCACCGTCATCACAGAAATCGTCTTCGGCTATCCCGGCATCGGCAATCTCTTGATCGAAGCGGTGCATGCCGGCGACTACAGCCTGGTGCTCGGCCTCAGCGCGCTGTCGATCGTCGGCGTTGCCGCCGCCGTCTTCATCATCGACGTGCTGAGCCCGCTGATCGACCCGCGCATCAAGGTGGAATAGGCCATGTTTACCATCATCCGCGACCTCGCCCGCCAGAACATGGAATTCCTCTGCGGCCTGCTGCTCTTTGCCGTCATCGTCGGGCTGGTGATCCTGTCCTATTTCTCGCCCTATGGCGCGACCGACATCTATTTGCTACCGCCCGATATGCCGCCGGACGGCGAATATTGGCTCGGCACGACATCGCGCGGCCAGGACGTGTTCTGGCAGCTGACGATCGGCCTTCGCAACACGCTCTATTTCGGCATCGGCGTCGCCTTTCTCTCGCGCATCATCTCGCTCGTGGTGGGGCTGGTCGCCGGTTATGCCGGCGGCGCGGTCGACCGGGTGCTGATGGCGATCAACGACAGCGTCATGGTCATCCCGCAATTTCCGCTGCTGATCCTTTTCTATTTCGTGCTGAAGGACAACATGACCTGGGTGGCGCTGATCGTCATCATGGCCTCGCTCGGCTGGTCCTATGATGCGCGCCTGATCCGCTCGGTGGCGCTCGGCCTGAAGAGCCGGCCGTTCACCACCCAGAGCGTCTATTCCGGCATGACGATGCGCAAGATCCTGGTCGAGGAGCACCTGCCCTATGTGCTGCCGATCGTCTTCGCGACGACGATGAACAACATGATCTGGTCGATCGGCATGGAGATCACCCTTTCGGTGCTTGGGTTCACCGATATCGAGACGCCGACCATGGGCATGATGATCTACTGGGCCAATGCGCATTCGGCGCTGATCTCGGGCATCTGGTGGTGGGTGGCCGCCCCCGTCGCCGTCATCGTCATTCTCTTCCTGGCGCTGTTCCTGCTCTCCATGTCGATGAACGAATACAATGATCCGCGCAGCCGGCTGAACCGGATGGGAAGTTAGCATGGAGAATCTGGTCGAAATCGACAATTTGAAAGCCTATTACCGGGCCTTCCTGTATGGCGTCGATCGCGAGGTGCGCGCCGTCGACGATATCAGCCTGGCGATCCGCCGCGGCGAGGTCTATGGCGTCGCCGGTGAATCGAGCAGCGGCAAGACGACGCTGATCAAGACCATTGCCGGCGCCATCCGGCCGCCGCTCCGGGTCGTTTCCGGCAGTGTCAAATTCCATTTCGGCGGCGGCACCCAGGATCTCTATGCGATGACGCCGGAGGAGCGCGTGGCGCTGCGCTGGAAGCATCTCTCCTACATCATGCAGGGCTCGATGAATGTGCTCAATCCGGTACGCCGGATCCGCCATTCCTTCACCGATTTCGCCTTCCGTCACATGAAGGTGAGCAAATCGGTCTTCTTCGAAAAGGTCGCGACCCACCTGCAGCGGCTGAAGCTCGATCCGCAGCTGCTCGACGCCTATCCGCACGAACTCTCCGGCGGCATGCGCCAGCGCATGACCATTGCGCTTGCCACCATCCTGACGCCTGAATTCATCATCGCCGACGAGCCGACGACGGCGCTCGACGTCATCGTGCAGCGCGACGTGCTGTCGATGATCCGCGACATCCAGCGCGAGATGGGCTCGTCCTTCCTGTTCGTCACCCATGATATGGGCGTGCATGCGACGGTCTCCGACCGCATCGGCATCGTCTATGCCGGCCGGCTGGTCGAGGAGGCGCCGACGGCGAAGCTCTTCAGCGCGCCGCTCCACCCCTATACGCAGCACCTCGTCGGCAGCCTGCCGAAGATCGGCGACCCCACCACCCGGCCCTCGCTGGAGGGGCGGCCGCCGAACCTTGCCATGCCGCCCGAGGGCTGCCGCTTTCACCCGCGCTGCCCGAAGCGCATGGAGATCTGCTCACAGAAGGTTCCGCCCATGGTCACCGTCGCGCCCGAGCGGCGGGTGGCGTGTTTTGCGGTTACGGGGGATCAGGTTTGACACTGCTTAGCCTCTCGCATGTGACGAAAATCTACCGCCAGGGCGGCATGCTCGGCCGGCGGCTGATCACTGCCGTTAGGGATGTCAGCTTCGAAATCGGCGACGAGCCGGAGATCCTCTCGATCGTCGGCGAATCCGGCTCCGGCAAATCGACGGTAGCGGCGATGATCCTCGGCCAGACGGAACCGACCGAAGGCGAGCTGCAATTTGCCGGCAAGACGGTCGCCATCCACAGCCGGGCCGAACGCAAGGCCTTCATGAAGGAGGTGCAGCCGGTGCTGCAGAACCCCTTCGAAGCCTTCAACCCGCTGAAGCGGGTGGACCGCTACCTCTTCGAGACCGCCCGCAATTTCTCCGCCTCCGGCAACCGGCCGGACCGGCGGGAGGTGGAGAAGACGGCCGATACCGCCCTCCACCATGTCGGCCTGACGCTCGAAGAGGTGAAGGGCCGCTTCCCCCACGAACTCTCCGGCGGCCAGCTGCAGCGCGTCGCCATCGCCCGCGCGCTGATCCCTGAGCCCCGCCTGCTTGTGGCCGACGAACCCGTCTCGATGGTCGACGCCTCGCTGCGCATGGCGATCGTCAACCTCTTCGGCCGGCTGAAAAACGAGCTGGGTCTCTCGATCATCTACATCACGCATGATCTGGCGACGGCTTATTATGTCAGCGACAATATTATCATCATGCGCAAGGGGGAGATTGTTGAACGCGGGCGGGCACGGGCGGTGTTGGATGATCCGCAGCATGAGTATTCAAGGGCGCTGAAGGATGCGGTGTTGGCGGCGGAGTTTGGTGACGTGGGGTGATTGGTGCGAAGGGAGTGCGTGTTCTCTTACGGATAGGGGACGGAAAAAGCGGCCCATTCGTTCGGGTTGGCCGGAACTCCAGTTCCACTACCGGATGATGAAAGCAAACGCTAAGCGAACGAGAATTCTGAGCCGCCAAAGGCGGAGGGCGACGGTGGATTCAAAACACCTCTGGTCGCTCCCTGCGGCATTCCCAGCTCGATCTGCAATATCTGAGGAGTCGTGCCTAGCGCCGCAAGCCGAAGGAGCTGGGCGATTCCAAGCGCTCCGACCGTTGCGCCTACGAAAGGAACCGCCACGCTTGCTTCCGCAAGTGTGAAGGTGCCACACCTATCGTGCTTTCTGGCGTGTTCAATGTAGGCGACCTTTCTCAACACAGCATCAATGTCTTTGGCAGGCGTTTGTCGCGACCACAGGCTCTCTGGGTCAATATCGCTGGGGACAACCCGGATCTGTCCTATCTCGAAATCGAGTGCGCCGTGGCCTACACCCGCGTCAATCAGGAACTGGTGTCCAGCTTTTGCGATCTCAATCCGCGCAAGCGGCTCATCTATACTCGTGAGAACGACAGGCGGATCTTCAGGCGTCAGCCTTATATCTCCATAGTTGCGCCGTTCAATTAGGTTAGTCGTCCAGCCCGCTTCTTCAAGCCAACGCGCTGACACCCGAGCCTTGTTATTATGGGTCTCAAAATCTAAGTGTCGCGTCAAAAGCCCGGTCGCAACATTTTCTTCGCCGACTTCCTGATCATCCTGTAAGATCGCATGGGTGTCACTTACCGGCAAGAACGCAAGATTCCAAAGATAGCCTTGGCCCAAATGGCCCAAGCCGACAAACCATAGTTTTCCTGGCAACGTGAGAATTGAGGGCGGAACATCATCGACTGACGATGAATTCCAGGGGCACCATAGCGACAAAACGCTCCGCTGGTTAACGTTTCGGCGCCGGCCAATAGCATTGGCAAACACTTCGCGAACCGCAAGGCCGCCGGCAAAAACACCAGCAAGCGGATTTCCCGATACGCCAGCCAACTCCTCATCCCATGGAGGAAGTATGCCGGCAGTCCATCTGTCCCACCAACAGCGAACGAACGCACCCTCGTCGGGGCCATTTCCGATTGCAATGAGATGTGTTGAATTCCCTGGAACTGATTGTGTGATCGTCGCTCCGATTGCGTGTGCCGCTTCAAACAAGCTGCTCCCTAAGCTCAGCCTACGCTTGAGCGGTGCATCGAAGTCGCACACCAGATTGGCGCTGCCGAAACATTTTATCGAAGTTGTTAACGCCGTCAGCACCGCTGCTTGACCAGCTGCCGTCACAGCTAGCTCACGGTCAATTTTTATAGTCGGCAATATCCGGTTAAGGATTATGTCAGCCTGTTCGAAATCTTTGTCGCTACCTGCAACATCGGTGATGGCTTTGACGATCCGCGAGCGACGGAGATGTGCAATTTGAGCCATGGTAATCACCTCAACTGGAGAAAAGGAACGGCGGCTTGCGAATGATCTATCCAAACGCCATTGCCACGATATTCGTATTGTCCGATACTGCCGGGAGTGACATTGCGGATTGCAAAGTCCGGCAAAATGAAAGCGTAATGGCCAGCTCGTGGCATCACAGGATCGGTTTTGTCGGATGAACTTTGGGCATACCCGCCCGGATGCACGTGGATGTCGGCGACAACCCTCAATCCGCGCTGTCGGCAGATCTCCCAAAGTCTCGGCATCTTATTGCCATTAAACCTGACAATGCCTGTCTCAAGGGCGCGATCATCGATGTCATCGTAATATATGAAAGCCCGGATCACTCTTGGGCGACGTTCGGGAGCATCGCCGATTAAAAAGGCACCACTTTCTCTCTGACAACCCATTGTGCGTCGCGCGAGCTCTGCAACGCCGGCCATCCAAAGGGCCTTATCGCACACGATGCGTGGCTTAGGCTGATCGTGCAGCCAGCCAAAGAGCCTGCTCAGAAACCAATGCATAGAGATGCTCCATTATGAACATGATATCTCGCGTGCGATTCCAGGCTTCATCCGGCCTCTTGCGCGACCAATCGTTGTGCTTGGCTGCACCGCGATTCCAGGCCCGATAGATGCCCCCTTCCATCCCGCTGCCCCAGTTTTTGAGAGCATCCAGAAAGCCCGGAGCTCCCAAGGATGGCGCGGGGCAGCGTTGACCGCGTTGAGGATCCTCAGCGTAGTTCCAAGCTTCGATAAACGGCCCCGGATCGGGATACCCCGAACATTCCAATCGGAAATCGCAGACGAGCGAGGGGGCGTCGAGGCCGCTGACGAACCGAATGCGGACATAGAGGTAAGGCCAATTGAGTTCCAACACCTCCCATCGTCCCTCATCAACACCAGCCAGAAGGCGAACGCCGTCCAGTTGCGCCAGGAGCGTTGTCATAGCCGGCGTCTGCTCGGAATCAGCCATTGGTGAAGTCCCTTAGCGTAAGGTCGAGCGTAATCGCACAATCAGTGTGCTCCGCATAACGGCCGATCATCGCATCTTTCGGCAAAGGTTGGTCGGCGCCCTGCAGGATCAAATTGGCCTTAGCGGCAGCATTATCATCGAGATTGAAACCGTGTTTACCGACAGCCCAATGGAGTACGCGTAGAACGGTTGCCGCCGGCGAGAAGCTGTGACGCCGCGTTTCGACATCATAGCGAATCTCCACAACAATATGGCGGCAACGATGCACGAGAAGGGTAATTGCCCGACGATCACCAATGGCGTTCAGCGGCTCTTCTTTATCACGTTCGAATACATAGGCATGCTCGAATCCCACCATTGCTCGTGCGATGGCGATCACCTTATCGAGATCATTTTTTTCAATCTCCTCGGATTTCACATCGGGCAAGGTTTCAAACTCAAGCTCGACTCGAACTTTCTTCGCCTGAGGTGACGGGCTATTGGCATCGAGATTTTTGCTCGTCTCAGAACTGTCCATTGCGAACCTCCTTTTCAGTGAACCGGCCAATAACGTCCGATTCTGCTTTCCATGGTATGTCCGATTTTCGGACAGTCAAGGATAAACTTGACATGATCTGTCTGAGAATGCAGTATGGATCAAGGCTAGAGCCCGCCGGACTCTGGCCTGTTGCGATTCGAAGGAAGAGTGAGATGCAGGAGGGGGATGAACTTGATGCAGTTCAACTGGGCGCAAACCTTAAAAGAGCGCGAGAGCGTAGCGGAAAGAGCCAACAGGAAGTTGCCGAAGCTTTAGCAATGCCGCGTACGGCGGTAACCAATCTCGAGGCGGGCAATCGCGCTGTCTCGACGTTGGAATTGTCGAAGTTGGCAAATCTTTACGGGCAACCGATTGCTAGCTTCTTCGGTCGCCCTAAATCCAATATGGAAGAACTTTCCGTCGTGTTGCCACGCGCACTACCTGCAGTCATGGCGAGCAACGAGATGGGACCGGCAGTCGATAGAATCGTCGACCTTTACACCGAGGGTGCAAAGCTCCGGGAATTGCTTGGAGGGTCGATCGAAAGCGCAGTCCCAAATTATGCGATGAAAGCCGGAACCGTTGGCGAATCGCTTCGTCAGGCAGAACTCGTAGCACACGAAGAACGTCGTCGGCTCGGCCTTGGAGCCGCGCCCGTTGGGAATATTGCGGCATTGATTGCCTCGCAAGGCATTTGGACGGCCGCGACTGAGCTTCCTGATGACCTATCCGGCCTGTTTCTTAACCACGCATCGATCGGGCTCGCGGTTATCGTAAACGGCAGACATCACCCAGTCCGCCGCCGTTTTTCTTATGCTCACGAATATGCCCATGCGCTTTTTGATCGGGAAGAAGAACTTAAAAAGACCGAACGGGCAAACGCCTCGGACATGATAGAAAAGCGGGCAAATGCGTTTGCTGCGGCTTTCTTAATGCCATCAGATGGCATCGCGGAACAGTTACGATTAATGGACAAAGGAAATCCAAGTCGGCAATCGCAGATATTGTTTGATGTGGCAGGTGACAAGCCGCAGGAAGCTGAAATCCGGCCACCTGCTGGATCTCAAGCCATCACTTACCAGGAAGTGATGGCGCTCGCCCAGCATTTTGGCGTGAGCTATGAAGCCATGGTTTGGCGGCTTAAGAGTGTCGGCAAAATAAACAGCGCCGAGACCGATTTGCTGGTTACTCAGAAAGATGTTGGTAATCGTTACGGCCAAGCTTTACAAATGCTCCGCGACCCCGATGGACGGGGCAATCTTCGGCCTGAGGATGGGGGGGTGGAGATTCGCGCGCAGATAACGCGGCTCGCCATTGAAGCGTATCGCCGTGGCGAGATAAGCGCAGGCAGGCTGCGTGACCTTAGTCGGAAACTTCCTATGGAAGCAGATGATCTTCTCGACTTCGCCGAGGCGGCTCGAGCGGAATAGGTGCGGGCGACGGACGATGATTATTGTCGCCGACACTTCGGTATTGATCAATTTCTTAAAGATTGATCGTATGGATCTTCTTGGGCGTTATCCGGGGGGCTTCATCGCAACAGATCACGTCCGGGGTGAAGTGACTGACCGTTATCCTTCTCAAATTGTTCGCTACGCGGCCGCAATCGAGTCAGGCTATATCGGCGAGGAGAAGGTTATTGATCCAATCGAACTAGCCTTATTTGCCCGCTTGTCCGAAACGCCGAGACTCGGAATTGGCGAATGCTCTGCAATTGCCGTAGCATTGTCACGTAGCTATGCGCTGGCAATCGACGACGGAAGAGCGATCAAACATGCGCTTCGGGAAGCCGGGCTCTTCGGACAAACGCTTATGGTCCTGCGGACGGTCGATATTGTTGTCGACTTGATTCGGGCGGGCGCTCTCGACATCGTCAGCGCAGACGAAATTCGATATGAGTGGGAAGCAAAACACCAATTTCGCATTGCCATAAGCAGTTTTGGCGATCTCCTCAGATGAACACGGAGCACAATTGGGACCCGGGGAGACCGATCCGCGCAGACCGGATGTCTGTTCCCGGAGCAACTGAACTACACACCCGTCCTAAATGCCTTACCGCCCGACGGAGCGACTCTACTTCTCACGATTCATGCCATGTGCTCGCTGGGGCTAGGACCGCTCCGGCTATCGTTCGAAGAGCCGGAAGCGTCTCGGATCATCAGTATATCGTCTGCAATGTTTAGGCGCGGCTGAAGCGGCTTCGGATCGTTCTTTGCTACTGCTTGAAGCAATTTTGACGATGCCAGTGGAGAAAATGAGGATGTGGCCGCTCGAATGGTCGTGGAGGCACGATCGCTCTTCCGGTCCTGTTGATCAGGCCTCGGATGCTGTCCGGATCGTTGGCTTGCCGCGAGATCACGACATCAAGATCATCCGAGAGGCTGATCAGCCCGCGGTCGAACATCCAGTGCGCGGTGCCAGAAAGAGCAATGCCGTTGGTGAGGATATCGGGTCCGTTCGCCTCCACGGGGCGAATATGCGCAGCATCGACTTCCGCGCGGCCGCCACCGTTGATAAGCTTCAGGCCGGTGATTGCGCACCGTTTGTCATAGGCCTGTAGAACAAGCCGACGAAACAGCCGATTGCGAACGATCCGCGACGAGAGCTGTGTAATCCGATCGCGCTCTTGCTCAAATAGGAACGGCGCCTGCGCTCCGTCTTCAAATCCGTCGGCAGGACGAGTTACTGCCGGCTCACCCAGTCGAGGGAGTTCGGGCTCATGCTCGTCCAAGCCAATCGACACGATGCGGTTGAAATCCGCCGCGGATATAAGGCGGACGGCGGCTTGTGCTCGGCCGGAAATCCGCCCCTCCTGATTCAGCACGCCTCGTTCAGTCACACCGTCCGGCCCACTGAACGGAACGGGATTGATGAAATCGAGGTAGCTGCCTGGCTCGATGAGTGCCAGATACATGCCGGACGCCTTTGGATCCGGGATGACCTGGGCTACTTTGGCAACGGCAAAATAGCCGCGGGTCGCCGCCACCTTGCGCGGCTCGTAATAAATGATCCAATCTTCGAGGCAGGCTTGCACGCGACCGAGATACTGGCGCGGGAACTGATATTGTTCTGCCGGGCTGTCATCGTAAATCGAATCTGAGCGGTGAATGAAAACCCCGAATCCCATCTCCGATGCGTAGCACGATCAGGTCGGTTCAGATACGCGCTTGCGTCCTGCATTCAAAGGAAATCTGCCGCGCGCACGGTGTGGCTCTATAAGCCTGCAGAAATCAGCCAACATCAGCCTCCTAAGCCGCCCGCACCCTATCCCGGCCGCTCATCTTCGCCTCATAAAGCGCCTGATCCGCCCGCCGGTAAAGCTCGGACGCACTGTCCGTCGGCACACACGCGGCGATACCGGCGGAACACGTGTAGCTGAAATCCGGCGACTCCGGCAGCGGCCGGGAGAAGCGGATCACGGTCAGCATTCGTTCGACCATGGCAAGCGCGTCTTCCGGCCCGGTGGCCGGCATGACGAGGAGGAATTCTTCGCCGCCGACCCGGCCGAAACAGTCGTTGCGGCGGACATTCTGATGGATGCGATGGGCGAAATCGCGCAGCACGAGATCGCCGGCGTGGTGGCCGAGCCGGTCGTTGATGCGTTTGAAATTGTCGATGTCGAAGACGGCAAGGCAGCCGCTGCTGCCATGCCGGGCGGCTTCAAGCATGTCTTCGACACGCGCCATCACGAAGCGGCGGTTGGCGACGCCGGTGAGTTCGTCGGTGTAGGAGGCCTTGATCGCCTGGTCGCGATCCTGCCGGACAGTGCGGCCATGGACCTTGAGACGGGTGATGTCGCTGGCGATGCACAGCATCCAGCCGTTACTCTGCACCGCCTCGGTCATCCACAGCCAGCGGCCGTCGGCAAGATCCGTCTCGAAGGCGCGATAGCCGATCTTGCCACGGCGCGACTGGGTCGAGCGCAGCCATTCCTCGAAATTCTCCGTGCGGATGACGGTGCCGCGGCCGAGATCAAAATTGCGCCGCATCAGATCCGGCCAGAGCGGCGTTTCCTCCGGCTCGATGAAATAGGCTGAGCGGAAGGCGCTGTTGGCATAGCGCAGCCGGTCATCGCCGTCATAGACCGCCATCAGCGTTTCCGTCTGTGCGGAAAGATGGAGAAGCTGTTCGATTGTCTCGTCCATAAAGCACCCTGTCTGGTTGCCCCGGCAAGAGATGGCGCAGAAATCCTATGAGAAAAGAGCCGCTCGGCAAGCAAAGGCGCTTGCCGTGATTACGGAAGCGTCAACATTCCCGCTGATGATCGGACATCGGCTGCCGGGGGATCGGGGCTCAAGCCATGCTGCAAGGCTGGTGTCGCCGCCGAGTGAAGCGGCCGCCGCGGTCGTGACGACACCGCTCCCCCAGCGCGTGCGAGGACCGCAGCAGTTGGCGCGGCCCAGATATGCACCTGGAAATTAGTTGACTGCGATAGTCAAGGATTATACGCGCTTCGGCCAGTTTCTGCCAATCCGAAGCGTCAGCATGATCCCCGACAACCTGTTTTCCGAAATCGCTCGCGCCGACGACCGCCCTGCCCTTATCTTCCCGGACGGGCGGACGCTCTCCTATGCCGATGTCAACGCCCGGACGCGGCGCTTTGCCGAGCGGCTGGGGGGCGGGCAAAAGCGGCTCGTGGCAATTTCGGCCGAGATCTCGGAACATGCGATCGTCGCCTATCTCGGCGCCTTGCGCGCCGGCCATGCGGTGGCGATGCTGCCGCCCTGCGACGACAGGATGTGGCGAGAGTTTCTGGCGGCCTTTCAGCCCGACTTCATCTACCGCCGGGCCGATGGCCGCTGGCGGCTGGTGGAGGAAAGCCGGCTCGGGCAAAGTGCTGCGCCGCTGCATCCGGACCTCGCTCTTCTGCTGATGACGTCTGGCAGTTCGGGGCCGGCGAAAGCCGTTCGCCTCTCGCATGCCAATCTTGACGCCAATGCGCGCGCGATCGCTTCCTATCTCGAGCTCTCCCCTGCCGACAGGACCGCGCTCGTCCTGCCGCTCCACTATTCCTACGGCCTCTCCGTCCTCCATTCGCATCTGGTTGCCGGCGGCAGCATCTTCATGCCGGGCGTCTCCGTCGTCAGCGAGGATTTCCCAAGGCTGCTCGGCGAAAGCGGCTGCACCAATCTTTCGGGCGTGCCCTATTCCTATGAGCTGATGGAAAAGACCGGTTTCCGGACGAACGCGCTGAAGGCGCTGCGCTTCATGACGGTGGCCGGCGGCCGGCTGGCGCCCGAACTCATCCGCCTCTACCGTGATCATATGCGCGCCAATGGTGGCCGCTTCTTCGTCATGTACGGCCAGACCGAGGCCGCCGCCCGCATCGCCTTCGTGCCGCCGGAGAGCCTGGGCGACCATGAAGAGCGGATCGGCATCGCCATTCCCGGCGGCAGCCTCAGCCTCGTTGGCGATGACGGGCGTCCGCTCGACCGAGCCGGTGTTGCCGGAGAGCTCGTCTATGCCGGCCCGAACGTGATGATGGGCTACGGTACGGACCGCGCCGATCTTCAGCGCGGGGCCGAGGTCGCGGCATTGATGACCGGCGACATCGCCATGCGCGACGAGGACGGTTTCTACCGGATCGTCGGCCGCAAGAGCCGTTTTGCCAAGGTCGCGGGGCTGCGCATCGGCTTCGACATCATGGAGCAGGTTCTGGCGGAAGCGGGGATCGCAGCTGCCGTCGTCGGCGACGATCACGGTCTGCAGGCCTATGTGAGCGATGCACGTGAGGCCGACCGGGCGCTCCAGACGCTCGTCGAGGCGAGCCATGTTCCGGCGAACCTGGTTACCGTCAGGGCGCGAAGCGCGCTGCCGAGGCTTGCCTCCGGCAAGATCGACTATGCGGCCCTCGGCGAGGAGATGCTGGCGGCGCGCGAGACGAGCCGGGCGGTGGCGGTCAGCGTGCTCGATGCCTATGCGGGGGTGTTCTACCCCCACAAAGTGAGCCGCAACGACAGCTTCGTCTCGCTCGGCGGCGATTCCCTGCGCTTCCTGCAATTGACGATGGCGCTCGACCGGCTCGGCGTCGAGCTGCCGGAGGGCTGGGAGCAGCGGCGGATCGGCGAGCTCGATATCGGCCCGCGGGTCACCGCGTCCGGCCGGATCGCAGAGTTGAGGGCACTGCCGACCGATCTGGTTCTGAGGGCGATCGCCATCCTGCTCGTCGTGACCCATCACGAGATGCTCTGGCCCATTCCCGGCGGATCGGGCGTGATGCTGCTCCTCGTCGGCTTCAGCCTGGCGCGCTTCCAATCGGGCCATTTCCTTGCCGGCAGTTTCCGCCATGCGCTGCGGCCTGCCATCAATGTTCTCATTCCCTATTTCCTGATCGTCGCCGCCTATGGGCTGGCCTGGCGCACCATTCCCTGGGCCTCGGTCACGCTGACCGGCAATTTCGGCTATGCCGAGCCGGAGCGTCACCAGATGCTTCCCTATCTCTACTGGTTCATCGAAGCCTATGCGCAGACGCTCCTCGTCTTCTCGCTTGTCTTCGCCGTGCCTGCGGTGCGCAGGCTCGCACGGGCGCACCCCTTCGCCTTCTCGCTGGCGCTGCTGGCGCTCGCGGTCACGGCGCGGTTTTCGCTGCCACACGTCTTCGATATCGGCCAGCGGCAGATTTTTACCCTCTACTGGGGCCTGCATCTCGGCCTGTTCGGCTGGTGCGCGGGCCTCGCCGGCAGGCCGGGGCAACGGATCATCCTGACGGTCATTGCCGCCGCCGTGCTCGGCTATCTCGCCTTCTGGGAAACGCTCTGGATCGGCACGACGGTGAAATATCTGACGATCTTCGCAGCACTGATGGCTCTCCTGTACCTGCCGCGCATTTCCTTGCCGGTGCGGCTGGGGCGCCTGGTGACGCTGATTGCCGTCTCCGCCTTTCCGACCTACCTGCTGCACCGCTTCGTGCCGGAACTGCTGATGCCAGAGGCCGCCGCCGTGCTGCCGGCGCCGCTCTTTCATCTGCTGGCGATATCAGGCGGCCTGGCGCTCGGCGTTATCGCCAACAGAGCCGCGGCGGAGCTGCGCAACCTGCTGGGCGGCATGGCGATGGCCCGCGGCACGGGCGGGCGCGCCCTTGCGGCGGAGACGGGCTGAGCCGTTTTCGATGCGTCTTTGGAGATAATATCCGGTTGACCGTCAGGCGCTGATGCTGGCTTTGCCGTATTGCGCCAGCGGACGCGTCATTGCGCCGCGCGCACGGAAAATCCGGCACCATGGCCAGGAAAGGCTCCCTGGAAATATTGTCCGGGAGAGACACCGAAGGCCGTCCTGAACACCGCAATGAAGGCGCTGGGGCCGGAGTAGCCGAGCGAGAAGGCGATATCGCCGACGCTTCGGCCGGCGGCGAGCCACTCCACTGCTTTGAGCAGTTTCGCCTGCTGACGCCAGGCGCGGAAACTCATGCCGGTCTCGGATTGGAAATGGCGCTGAAAGCTGCGGGGGGACATGGCCGCCCGCGAGGCAAGTTCATCGAGTGGCCAATCGTCACCCGGTTCGTTGCGGATGTCTGAAGCGATGCTCCGGAGGCGTTCGGATGCCGGCGAGGGAAGCGATAGCGGCGCGACCGTACTCGTCTGAAGCTGGTCGAGAATGACGGCGACGAGCCGTTCGGCAGGGGCACTGCCGGCATCCGCGCGCGGTATTTCCAGGAAGGCCAGGATCAGTTCGCGCAGGAGCGGCGTCGTACCGATCACTGAGACCTGGGAGGGCAGGTTCATCACCGCGTCGGGCCGGAAGAAGAGGTAGCTGCGCTCCGTCTCCTGCAGGTATGTCACTTCGTGCAGGACGCCTGACGGCACGAATACGGCACGTTCAGGCGGAACGATGAAGTAGCCCCGCTCAGTCTCCAGCCGCAGCGAACCGCGCACGATCTGAAAGAGCTGGGCGCGATGGTGCACGTGGAAAGAATAGGTTCGCCCGGCGGGCTCTGCTCCACCCTGAGCGACGGCGGTGTGCGGATAATCTCCAAATGCGTCTTCCGGCAGATGAACATTGGTCAGGTTGTCGCGGGCAATCATGGCGTCTCACAGACATAATTTGACAGACTGCCGATAACACGTCGGATGGCATTTCACTAGATTGATATCACCGCAACACAACTTGGACGTAGGTTATGACATTCGAACTCCGGCACATTGAAATTTCGGATCGTTTTGCTCCCAGCCTTCTGACGAAGATGGCAGCTTTGCGGTTTGCAGCGCCCGCCCTCCTTCGCTGGTGGCAACGGCGCGAAACGGAACAGGCACTAGAGTGGCTGTCGGACCGCGATCTGGCGGATATCGGCGTCGCCCGCCACGAGATTGGCGAGCTGGCGCGATCGCTAGAGCCAATTGACGCGTTGCCCGCGAAGCGGCGGGCAAGGTGATCGCACCACCGGTCCGCAGGCAACCGCTATCAGAGAGGTAAGAACGATGCACGACGATGGTTTTTTTGACGATGAGGTCGCGGCAACCTACGATGATGCTGACGGGATCTCGGCCCCGGAGGTCGTTGATCCGGCGGTCGATCTCCTAGCCGAGGTCGCAGGCGGCGGGCGCGTGCTCGAATTCGCGATCGGAACCGGGCGCCTGGCGCTGCCTCTCGCGCGGAAAGGCGTGGAGGTAGAAGGCATCGAGCTTTCGAAAGCGATGGTGTCTCGCCTTCGCGCCAAAGAGGGCGGCGCGGACATTCCGGTGGTGATCGGCGACATGGCGACAACCCGTGTCGAGCGGCGCTTTTCCCTCGTTTATCTCGCTTTCAACACGATCAACAATCTGACGTCGCAGGAAGCGCAGGTCGCCTGCTTTCAGAACGCGGCCGCGCATCTTGAAACTGGCGGGCGCTTCCTGATCGAGGTTGGCGTCCCGCCGCTTCAGCGGCTTCCGCTCGGCGAGACGATCCTGGCGTTCGACCGCAGCGAGACGCATTGGGGCGTCGACGAGTACGACGTGGTAAGCCAGAACTTCACGTCCCATCACATCCGGATGCGGGACGGGAACTACCGAAGCTTCTCGGTCCCGTTTCGTTATGCATGGCCAGCGGAATTCGACCTTATGGCGCGGCTGGCCGGCCTGAAACTCAAAGACCGATGGAGCGGCTGGAAAAAGGAGCCGTTCACAAAGGTCAGCGATCGACATGTCTCCGTCTGGCAGAAGATAGCAGGTTAGGCCAGGAGATGAACGGCGGGGTCGCTCGCGACCGTGTCGAGCTCGGCCAGACCGATCTCCGCTTTACTCAGGCCGGTGAGCGGTCGCCACCGGCTTCATCCAGCTCGGGAGCTCAGCCTGGCTGCTTCCCAGCTCCTCAAAGGCTTCCGTGGCGAAGCTCGGCACGGCGCCTGTCCAGCGCAGCTCGCCATCCGCGTTGGAATGGCCGCCGCCGTCGAGCTTGTAGATGCTCTCGACGATATACTGGCCGTCATCATTGAGGCCCTTGATCTCGGAAATTTCGATGACCCGTCGCCGCCCGGTGCGCTTGAACCGGGCAATCTGGACGACGACGTCGACGGCCGAAGCGATCTGCGAGCGCAGCGGCCGCAGCGGCATATCGATATCCGACATCAGCGCCAGGGTTTCCAGACGATGCAGCGCGTCGTATGGCGTATTGGCGTGCACCGTCGAAAGGCTGCCGCTATGGCCCGATGTCATCGCCTGGATCATATCGAGCGCTTCCCCGCCGCGGCACTCGCCGACGATGATGCGGTCCGGCCGCATTCGCAAGGAAGAGCGGAACAGCTCGCGAATGCTGGCGCCGCCGCGGCCGAACCTGTCGGGCTTGGTGACTTCGAGATAGACGACGTGCTCCTTGCGGATCTGCAGTTCCGACGTGTCCTCGATAACGATGACCCGCTCATGATCGGCGAAGGCTTCCGACAGTGCGTTCAGCATCGTCGTCTTGCCGGTGCCGGTGCCGCCGGAGATGATGACATTCTTCTGCAGCCCGACCGCCGCCTGCAGCAAGGACAGCGACTCCTCCGTCAGGCTTCCCTGGGTGACGAGGTCGCGAATGCTGCGGTGTTCTCTCAGGAAGCGGCGGATGGAGATGCAGAGCCCCGTGCGGGCGGCCGGCGGCTGGATCATCTGCACGCGCGAACCGTCCGGCAGACGGGCTTCGACGCTCGGTTCCTCCGGCGTCAGCCGCTTGCCTGAGAATTGCGCGATGCTGCGCGCCGCCGATTCCAGATCCTCGCGGCTGGCAAACCGCGTATCGGCGCGCTCGAGCTTGCCTCGCCTTTCGACGAAGATGTCGGAGGTTCCGTTGATAAGGATTTCGGAAACGCTCGGATCCTCGAGCAGGAAGCGGATGGGCGCCAGGAGCTTGTCCAGCGCCCGGGTCAGAACCTGGAAGGTCGCCTGTTCGGCAGCGTCGTCGGAAACGGCTTTCATCAGAGCGGCATCCCGACGAGGACGGAGCTCATGCCGAACAGCGTCACCATCATCTGAACCGCAGTCGGAAAGAACAGCATCAGTGGAATGAGGACCAATGCAAGTATCAAGACGCTGCTCATCGTTTCCATGGTTTTGTCTCCGGAACGACTAACGGGCCATAGCCAATATTGAAGACGAGCTTAATCCAGATCGGCAAGCAATGCCATGGGGGCGCCCTCGCCCGCCCGCCACTATGGGCGCGTTGCTTCTGTCTCTTCTATCACCTTGAAACAATTGGCCAATAATGGAGCAGCTGACGATATTTGCAAAAACGGCTTCACTGCATGCCTCACCCGAAAAAATTACCGCTTAATCAGCCGGTTAGGGTGAAAACGTCACCGTCAACCGCATTCCTTCAAGCGACGCCTCCAAGACAATTGGAACCCTGCCTTCCGTTTGCTTGACGGAGGGCTGGCCTTGGGCGCACTCTTGGGTCTTAATGATGTTGCTCAACAAGCGTTGGCGACCGGGGAAGAAAAGCAGAAGCAGAAAAAATCATTGGAACGAGCAACGTGCTGGTTCGGATCGATAGCGTATGCTTGCTTCTTCTTCACTAAGGTCTTCGATCCGAAACAAACCAAGGAACGAGGAATACGCAGATGTTTGGAAAACTCAAGACTCTCGCAATTGCACTTCACAAGGACGAACGCGGCGACATGGCCCAGATCGTCCTGGCCGTCGCCCTCATCGTCATTCCACTCATGCTGATCCTGCTCGCATTCGGCACCAAGATCGCCGGATGGTTCAACGAGAAGAACGAGGCCCTTACCAGCGCCGAGAGGATCCCCGAGCCGGGCCAATAAGCGGATCCGTGTCATGGATATGACCTACGATCTGACCCAGATGCCAGCGGCGGCGGCTCTTGCCGTCGCCTGCGCCACGACCGCGGCGGTGTTCGATCACCGCCATGGTCACATCCCGAACGCCGTGACCTATCCCTGCCTGCTAGCCGGCTTCATGCTGGCAGCGATCAGCGGCGGTCTGGCAGGGATCGGCCTGGCTTTCGCCGGCCTGCTTGCTGCAGGCACGATCTTCATTATCGCCTTCGCAGCCGGAAGCTGCGGCGGCGGCGATGTCAAGCTGATGGCAGCGCTCGGCGCCGTTCTCGGCCTCTGGCCCGCCATCGATGTGATGCTCGCATCGCTGATGATCGGCGGCATGATTGCGGTTTTGTCGATGGCGCGGCGGGTTCAATGGGGCGCGCTGGCGCGAAGCGTCGGACTTTTCGCCCTGCTTCTGCCTGTCGGCCTCCGAAGCGCCGCTTCGGTGCTGAAGCCGCGCGAAACCCATCATACCGTCCGTTTCGGCGTCGCCGCCGCTCTCGGACTTCTCTGGTGCCTGTTCATGCCTGATTTCACCCCTCTTGCCCTCGTGAGGTAACGGCAATGCGCGCGGAACTCGAACGCCCCACTTTCGACGGTGCTTTCTGGAGTTCGATCCTGCACTCGCGGACCTTCTGGATCCCTCAGGATCATGGCGCGCTTCTCGGCACCTTTGTCATCGCCATGCTGTTGCTAACCTCGATGCTGCTGCTGCCGCGGCTTTCCGCCCGCCGGCGGCGGATATCGGAGCTTCATGGCGATATGTCAGGCAGCACGACGATGATGGATTTCGTGCTGGTCACGCCAATCTTCGTCTTTTTCATGTTCGTGGTTTTCCAGTTCACGATCCTGGCGAAGAACCACCTCTTCACCCATTATGCCGCTTATGCGGCGGCCCGCAGCGCCCGCGTCTATTTCTGCCCGGCCCTGCCGATCACCATCCACAGCTTCATCGGCCCCAAGACCTGCGATAACGACGCTGCAGCGGGCAAGGCCGATCTTGCCGCCCGCCTGGCGCTGATCCCGGCCGCTCCCTACGACCAGCTGAAATGCGTCGGCGCCTGCCAGCCGCCGGAGGAGGCGCTGAAGAGCCTTGCCGACGCCTCGGGCCTTTCGAAGAACTGGCGCGCGATGCGCAACCAGGCCCGCTACATGTTCGACCCGCAGAACGTCACGGTCACCGTCGACCGCGCCCCGATGGCGCTCTTTGCCGCCATCAACCGCTCGCCGCATGTGCCCGTGACGGCCAAGGTCGAAGCGCGCTTCCTGCTGCTCGAATATGCCGGCTGGGTCTTTGCCCGCGGCCAGCGGAAGGACGGGCGCTACTATACGATTTCGACGGCGGAGGTGAACCTGCTATGACACCGTCCTTCGTCCATCGCCTGCACCGCGACCAGCGCGGCTTCCTGTCTCCGATCATCCTCTACATGACGATCGCGCTGGCGCTGATGATCGTCTGGATCCTGAACACCGGGCAGATGATCTACGACAAGCAGCGCACGCAGGATACCGCCGATGCCGCCGCACTCGTCCATGCCGACTGGGAGGCGCGTTATCTCAACATCATGGCGATGAACAACGTCGCCTCCTCGCAGGCAACCGTGGTCATGGCGACCTCGGTTGCCTATCAGCTGACCACCGCGGAACTGGCCCTGCGCTCGGCCGCCATTCTGGCGAAACTCGCCCAATATTCCTTCACCGAAGGCTTCGGACCGGCATCGCTCCTGCCGCCGCTGCCGCCGATGCCCTACTGCCCCGGCTGGCAGAAGGTTCCGATCGTCGGCGGCATCATCTACGGCGCTTGCCTTGCATTCCAGGGATTCCGGGCGACCGAAGCCACCAAGGCGATCGCCTATACGGTGGCGGCGCAGGTCAAATACGATCCGCTGGGTCTGATCAATAAGTCCAGCGACATCATCGATGCGATGAATGACCTGAACGATTACCTCGTTGAAAGCTTTCCGGAGCGGGTCGGCAACGACGCCTTGCACCTGGTTCGTTTGAACAAGTCGGATCACGTCGTCTTCCATCCGCCCTGCGAATCCTGCGGTCAGGCCGGAGAAGGCGCCGGCGGCAACCTGCCGGTGGATCGCGACGGCGTCAATCCAGCCGCCGCCTATACCGAAATGTGCCTTGCCATGTCCTATGGCACCCAGGGACAGGATCCGTTCCTGATGCGCGGCGAATACGCCAATCGCGGCTTCCCCAACGGCAAGGGTCCTTTGACGGCAGGCGGCGTCGACGGCAGCCATATCCGCGACTGGGTCAACCACGAGAGCGGCATCGACGATCAGCTGGTGGAGTTCTACATCTTCTACGAAGCCTTTGGGCCGGCCTATCTGAGCAAGGTCCCGTTCAAGGCGATTGTCGAGCAATATGCCGGCGATCTCAGCTGGTGGCAGGAACTGGCGCTCGATGCCAGCTTCTGGATCGCCGACAAGGTCTTCGGCGTCGGCTTCGGCATCACCAACCCCTTCCAGCTGCCGATCGACGTGCCGCCGCGTTATTCCGACAAACAGACCAAGGACGAGAACGACTTCACCCGCAAGTTCGACATGATCTGGAACCAGGTCTGCGGCCCGGCGGGCGGGGCGATCTCGGTGACCGGTGTCAGTCTGCCGCTTCTCTCCTTTCCGAAGCCCTACTGGCTGAAGGGACGCATTCCCTTCAACTTCACGCCCTTCGGCGGCGACCAGCTTACCGACTACCAGACGCTGGCGATCGTTTCGCGTGCGCCGCGCGCCAGGCTCCAGGTTCGCCTGTTCAAGGACAAGACGCCGTCCGCTTATGCGCTCGCGCAGAGCTGGGTCCATAATTACACGGCCTTCGATCTCTACACGCAGGACTGGCTTGCCTCGCTGGCGCCAGCGACGCTCGCCGACGATATCGGCGCTGTTTCTGGCACCATCAAGCAAAGCCCGGCCGCCGACAGTTTCACCGGCCTGACGCGCGTCTTCGACCAGGGAGGAGCCAATGCCTGGGCTGCCGTCAACACACACTGAGCAAGCCGGTGACGCTCCGGCCGGCGGGTTCATGATGCGGCTGCACCGCGACCGGCGCGGTCTTGCCTCGATCGAATTCGTACTCGCCGCGCCGGTTATCCTGCTGATCGTAATCTTCGTCATTCACGCCAACAAGATCTCCACCAAGAAGGTCGCGACCATGCTTGCCATGCGCAATGCAGCCTTCGCCGAGGCGAGCGGCCTGAATTGCACCTCTGATTTCTCCAACGTTTTCCCGATCCCGGCCTTGCCGGCCCTGCCCGGGGGAGACGCGATCAACTGCTCGCGCACCCCTTCGCATGAAGGCGACGGCGATCCTCAGCGGACCTTTATCTGGGATGACGTGCAGAAAACCCTCAAAGGCAATGGTCGCGACTTCGGCGATATGGTCGGCGAGCTTGCCGACGAGAAGCCGCAGCTCGTCACCGCGACCGCCGACCGCGTCTACAAGTTCAGGGATTCCGACGATCTCGACACCATCCGCAGCATCCGCTGGAAGGATGCGTTCACAGTCGACGACTCGACGCTGTTTATCTCGCACAACAACGACACCACGCGGCGCGGCTACGACCCGACGCTGCGCCGGGAAATTCGCGATGTGGCCAGCGATTCCGGCGATCTCTTCGACGGCGTCTTTCCGGGGGCGAAGTGACATGGCACAGCGATCGCGCATCTCCGTTCATCTCCTCGGCACCGCCCTGGTCGTCGGGCTCGCCGTGATGGCGACACCGGGGCGCGCCGAGATCTACAAGGATATCCGGGTGACGCTGAATTCGATGCTGGCCGGCATCCTCGGGGCGCCGGAACGGGCGCCGCGCGATCTCGTCATCAACGGCCAGCCGCTCGAGTTCACGCCCTACCAGAGCGATCGCAGCATTGCCGATATCACCGACGAGTGGCTGCGGGTGCTGGCCGCCAATACCCGGCCGGCCATGCCGAAAAGCAGTGACCGGGAGGAACTGACCGCCGTCATCGCCGCCAACATGATGATCGTCCCGAAGGTGAGCCGCATCCGCGACGATCTTGCCGTTGTCGTGCGCTTCTTCGACGGCGACGGCGAGGCTGCGCTCGACTATATGAGACAGCAGGATCCGAACGATCCTTCGGCGAGAGCGCCGATTCCGGGCGTCTCGATCATGATCCGCCGGCCTGCCGATGCGCCGATGACCGAAGTACTGATGAGCCGCTTCGACGATGTCGCCGCCACCCTGCCGGCCTTCGCCGCCCCTGCCGATGTCGCCAAGCTGCCGACGTCGCTGCGTCCGCCGGCCGGCGTCGAAGTGCTGAGCGATATCGGCGACCATGACAAAGGCCATATGTCGCGCACGGTCGTGTCGAAGGGCACGCTCGCCGCCGCGCGCTGGTCCGATCAGCGCGCCGATCTCCTTGTCCGCGACGGCTTCACCATCGAAACGCCGCCGGCTGAGCGCGGCGGCGTCACCGCGCTTTACGGCCGGCGCGGCAGCGTCGAAGCCAATGTTCTCTACACCAGAAGCAGAACCGACGGCAGGACCGTAGAGGTGATTCAAATCAGGCAACCCTTCGTCGAAGGAACAACACCATGAACTGGAAGCTCATTGCCGCTGTGATCGTCGGGCTGATCACCGGCGTTCTCCTCTACTTCTGGACAGAGAGCGTCAAGAACGAGCAGGTGGCCTATGCCTTCATGCGGCTGCAGCCTGACAAAAAAGTGACGAGAGGACAGGCGATCACCCCCGACATGCTCGCCGAACCGGTGATGCTGCCGGAAAGCTTCGGGGCGCTCGCCAAGCTCGCCGTTCCTGCCGCCAGCGCCTATCAGGAATGGCTGAAGGACCGGACGGCGGCGGCCGACATTCCGGCCGGCTCGGTGCTGCTCTTCCAGTATTTCGACGATACCGACGGCGGTCGGCTGACGACGATGATCGCGCCCGGCAAGCGGGCGCTGACCCTGCCGGTCAATGCCGCCGAGGCGGTCGGCCATTTCGTCGAGCCGGGCAGCTATGTCGATATTCTCGGCACGGTCGACGAACCGGTCGAGCCGGTGGCGCCGCCCGCCGTGGTGCAGCCGGGAACCCCTGGGCAGCCACCGGCCGCACCCGGCCAGACGCCCGCCGCAACCACGCAGCCGCAGGCTCCGGCCCAGCCGCCCTCGCCGGTCGAGCAGATGCTGAAGAACTATCTCACCCAATATCCGGGCGCCGACGAGAACGACATCAACGCCTACCGGAAGCAGGCGCAAGACTACAAGCTCGGCATCAGCTCACGCACCCGCGTCGTCACCCGCACCTTCCTGCAAAACGTCAAGGTGCTCGCCGTCGGGGCGGCGACCACGCCGGAAGGTGCGGTCACCAAGGCCAATAGCAGCTATAATCACGTGACGGTCGAAGTGACGCCGTCGGAAGCCGAGATGCTGATCTTCGCCATGGGCCAAGCGAATGGCAGCCTCAACCTCGTGCTGCGCAATCCGACGGACAATAGCGTCGAAGACCTGCCGAGCATCAACTGGACGCGCATGTGATCGTTTCGGGGATTGAGCCATGCTGTTGAAGATTTCCTATGAGGACGGCATTGGACGGGAGGTGATCCCGCTCTCGGCGAACGAGACCTATTTCGTCGGCGAAAGCAGCACGCTTTCGCTTCCCGCCGGCGCCGGCGTCGTGCGGCTGCGCGGCAGCCACGTTTCCTCGCCGCAATTCGTGCTGCGCAAGTCCGGCCAGGGATGGTCGGTGCAGCATCATGGCCGCAACCCGACCCGGGTCGACGACCAGCCGCTTCGGGCCGGCACGCCGGTGGCGGTCTCGGCCGGCATGTCGATCTGGGTGCCGAATGTCACGATCGAACTGGTCGAGCCGGCGGCGGCGCCGGAGGCGGTGACGCAGTTTCCGGACCAGGAGCGGGTGCTGGCGCTGCAGATGGAAATCCATGAGCGATTGCTAAAAGACACGCAATATGACCGGCTGGTGAAATCCTCCGATTTCGGCCGCGAGGAGACGCGCAGCCGCATTCGCGAGCGCCTCGACCTGTTCATCAAGGAGGCACTCGACAGCGCGCCGCAGGATCTCGTCATCCTCGTCATCAAGAACGCCGTCTACCGGTGGCTGGCAAAACGCATTGCCCGCACCGGCCGGCGCGACGGCGCGTCGAATGCGGCAAGCCTCGCACGCGAAGAGCAGGACAACCGCCGGCTCTTCGATGTCGGCAAGGCGCTGATCTCGGCGCTGCAGCTGAAGCTCAACTTCGAATCCACCCGCTCCGACTTCGCCCAGCTCGACACCAAGTTCGGCGCCGCCTTCCAGGCCCGGCAGGCGCTGTTCAACGCCGGCGACCGCTACGAGATCGCCCATATGCACCTGCGCTCGAATATCGAGGAGCTGATGTATCGCTGGGGCACGATCTCGGAACTGATGGATCTGGACGTCATCTCGGAAATCATGGTGACGCGTTACGACGAGATCTATGTCGAAAAATTCGGCCTGCTCGAACGTTATCCCTTCGCCTTCGCCAATGAGCGGCAGCTGATGAAGGTGATCGAGCGCATCGCCGTCGATTCCAACCGCTCGATCAACGAGAGCGAGGCGATGGCCGACTTCCGCATGCCCGACGGCTCGCGCGTCAACGCCGTCATCCCGCCGCTCGCCGTCAAGGGCGCCTGCCTCACCATCCGCAAGTTCGGCGGCAAGTCGCGGCTCGATATCAGCAAGCTGGTGGCCGCAGGCGCGCTCAGCGAACCGATGCGCGCCTTCCTCGAGGCGGCGGTGCGCGCTCGCAAGAATATCGTCGTCTCAGGCGGCACCGGCTCCGGCAAGACGACGCTGCTGAACAGCCTGTCACAATTCATTCCGGTCGGCGAGCGCGTCGTTGCCGTCGAGGACACGTCCGAACTGCAGCTCGACGGCATTCATGTCGTCTACCTGCAATCGCGGCCGAAGACGGCGGAGAGCGAAACCAGCGTCACCATCCGCGACCTCGTGCGCAACGCGCTGCGCATGCGCCCCGACCGCATCATCGTCGGTGAGTGCCGAGGCGCCGAGGCGATCGACATGCTGCAGGCGATGAACACCGGCCATGCCGGTTCGATGACGACGGCGCATGCCAACACGCCGCAGGACATGATGACCCGGCTTGAGGTGATGGTGCTGCAGGGCCAGAGCTCGCTGCCGGTGACGGCGATCCGCCAGCAGATCGTCGCCGCCGTCGAACTCGTCGTGCAGCTCAACCGCCTGGAAAGCGGCCGGCGCGCCGTCACCGAAATATCCGAGGTCATCGGCATCGATCCGGATACCGGCCTCATCATCGTCGAGCCGATCTTCAATCTCGTCGGCCGCGCCGGCGGCCAGGCGGTGCATGCCTTCACCGGCTATCTGCCGAGCTTCGTCGCCGAACTCGTCGCCTTCGGCGAAGACGGCGAGATCAAGAACCTCGATATGTTCGTTTGAGGGTGGAACCATGGACATCAGCCTTCTGCAGATCCTGACGATCGCCCTCGGCGCAGTGACCGCTGGACTGCTCGTCTGGGGCGCGCCAATGCAATGGCCGGCACCGCTGCTGCGCGCCACCGAACGCGATATCGCGCTCGCCAGCGAGGCGGCCCAGGTCTTCGGCCGCGACGCCGTGCCGCCCTATACGATGATCCTCGCCTATGCCATCACCGCCATCATCGTCTTCGCTCTGATCTCGCTGGTCTTCGGACCGATCTTCGGCATCGTCGTTGCCATTCCCGTCGCCTTCTTCCTGCCCAAGGCGACGATCCGTTATTTCCTGCGGCGCCGCTGGCTGCAGATCGAATCGCAGCTTCCCTATGCCGTCGACCAGATCGTTTCGGCGGTGCGCACCGGCAAGCCGCTCGCCGTCGCCGTCAATGCGGTTGCCGACACTGGCCAGATGCCGGCCTCGCGCGAATTCGAGCGCATCGCCCGCGAACAGAAGCTCGGCATCGGCCTGGTCGAAGCGCTCGACCGCCACGGTCGCACGGTGCCGAGCCTGCATTTCAAGATGGTCGACGCCGCCCTCGGCCTGTTTGCCCGGCAAGGCGGCGACATATCCGAGCCGCTGACGGAAATGTCGAAATCCTTCAAGGAGATCTGGAAGCTCGACCAGAAGATCAGCACCTCGTCGTCACAGGCGCGGATGAACTTCCGCGTCGTCAATGGCGGCGCGCTGTTCATGATCCTGATGATCTTCTTCGGCCAGCCGGAGCTTATCGACAAGGTGTTCGGCAACGCCATCGGCATCGTCATCGCGATCGTCGGCGCCATTCTCTACGCCACCGGTTTCTTCTGGATGCGCTCGATGATGAAGGTGTCGGTATGATGTCGGCAATCCCCCTCGCCCCGATCATCATTGTCCTTGCCGGCGTCACTGCGGCGCTCATCGTCTGGTGGATCGGCGATCTCCTCGGCAGCATCAAGGTGGTGCGGCGGTCGGCCGGTGGCGACGGGCCGCCGCCGAATATCGTCGACAGCATCGGCATGCGCACGCCGGTCGAATTCGTGCTGAGGCAGTTCGAGCCGCTTCTGGCCGATTTCGGTGCGCAGCTCGAAAAGAAGCTGATCTATGGCGGCCGGCCCTTCGGCGGCGTGACGGGGCGTGAATATATCGCCCTTCTCGTCGTCCTCAGCCTCTTCGGCTTCATCCTGCTCGGCGTGCTGTTCGGCATTGCGAGCGGCAGCGTCATCGGCGGGCTGGCCGCCGGCCTGATCCTCGGCTTCATCCCCGCCATCTATTTCTGGGTCGTCGCCGACGACAAGATGCAGGACCGCAAGGAACGCATCTCGCGCGAATTTCCCTATTTCCTCGATCTCGTCGTCATGACGCAGCAGGCGCAGGCGACCCTGCCGGAAAGCCTGCGGCTCTATGCCGAGGCAGCACCCGGCACCGTGATGACCGAGGAGATCGAGCAGACGCTGAAGGACGTGGCGCTCGGCACCGGCATGATCGAGGCGCTGCAGCGCCTGGAGGCGCGCATGACGGCCGAGGAGGTGGTGCGCGTCATCCGCGCCGTCATCCAGGGCGAGGTCGAGGGCAGCAACCGCGTTGAGCTGTTGCGCGAACATGCCCGCGACCTGCGCTTCCGCCGCTGGGAAAAGGCCGACAGGGCCAGTGAGAAGCTGAAGGCCAAGATCGTCATGCCGGCGATGTTGATCGTCGTGTCGATCCTTCTTCTGGTACTGGCGCCTGCTATCGTCGAGATGATGTCGAGTGGGATGTTCTGATCATGGTCTTTTCCTTCTTTCGTGGCAACAAACCCAGCCTTCTGCAGACCGGCCCCGGCGGCCAGAGCCGCAGCCATGTGCTCGACCGGGCGGAAATGTCGATCGGCCGGGCAGCCAATGCCGATATCGTCGTCGACGATCCGTTCCTGGCGCCGATCCACGCCCGCATCGAAAAGCAGAGCGACGGCGGCTTCATCATCCGCCGCATGGGGCTGAACCCGATCATGCTGCGCGGCGAGGCGCTGCTGCAGACCGCCTCGCTCAAAACAGGCGACAGTTTCCGTCTCGGCAAGGATGTCGAATTCCAGTTTCTGGAGAAGGCGCCGGCCAAGGAGGCGCCGAAAAAGGAGGCTGCCAAGGCAGACGACGGCAAGCCGAAAAAGCCGCTCCTCAAGCAGCCGGCCTTCCTCGCCGCCATGGGCCTCGTCTACCTCGCCGTCGTCGGGATCATCGGCTATGTGATCCTCTCCGGCGGCGGCAGCACGGAGGCCGGCCCGACTGCCGAGCGCATCAATGCCGAAGCCGCCCGCATCCCGACATGCATCAAGAATGCCAGGCGTCTGCGCCAGGTTTCCGAGCAGACTTTCAACGGCGCCGTCGGCGGCCGCGTCGGCCGCGATGGCGACGTCACCTATGCCGCGCTTGCGCTGGCAGCCGACCCCGCCGACGACGCGGCGCTGGCAAAGGCGGCGGAGCCGATCGTCGAGGCCTACAAGCGCACGGCGCTCGCCGCCCTTGCCTCGGAAAACCGTGGCAACAACACGTTGGCTCAGAGCCTCTACCAGCAGACCTACGATCTCGTCCCCGACGTCAACTGCTCGGCCGCGCGTTTCGCGCTGCAGCGCCGCGCCGCCACCAAGCCGCCGGCGCGGCGGTGATTGGCGGGTCGAAACTCTTCAAAACGGCTCGGAGGGTCGACCGGCCAGCGCGCGTCGTAGTCACGCCTACGGCCAAGCCGGCCGGTCGAGCAGGCGGCCCGCAGATTCGCTGACAAATCTGCGAGGCCCCTGAATGCCGGCGGCACATTGAGTATGCCCTCGCCACGCCTTTCGCCTGACGAAAATCTGCTCCGGCAGAGTTAGCCATCCAATGGTTTGGCTTTGCTACGTTTGTCCGGACCTGATGCCGTCCGGATTAGCCTCATTTGTTGCCGGGCCCGGTCGAACCGCAGTCGTTGCAGTTGGTGTTGTCCGGGTTGCCCTTGTTTGTTGAGGTGTCCTTGGTGCCGCTGCTGCTTGCTGCGTTGTCGTTCGGTGGCGGGTTGCCGCTTTCGCCCATGGTTGTGGTCTGGTCCCGTGAATTGCTGCTGGCAGCAAACGTCGACTGAAGCCCACCGAGCAGAAGTGCGAGGGCGGTGAAAACCGAAAGCGTAAGTCTCGACATGGTACATGCTCCTTGATCGGGTTCACTAACATCAGGCATGCGCCAGAGCGTTCCTTTTGAGATATGTTGGCTCCCCTGGCGTTGGTCGCCAACGGACGACGATTCCTCGCCCCGCCTCGCGGCGGGAGCTGAATCGGATGTTAGGATTCTCCTCATTGGAGGTCGGCTATCGGCTTCAACGCGCGATACAAATCCATCTGACACGTGAGAATGTTTGCCCATAGCAAAAACCTCCATTTCCGACTGATCTCTGCAGTCGGAGGAGGATTTATGCCTTTCCACAAGACGAGAAGACTATAATCAGGGCGGCGACAGATCAACTTACTAATTGTGTGATTTTCTTAGTTAATTCGGGCTAAGACGTGAGTAGACTTGCACTCCCCGGGGATCGGACTCTGTTATTCATATGCGTCCACTGCGTTAAGCCGCGCATCAACAGTGCCAGGCGGATGCGGGTCCGAGCAGCGCCGCATCCTCCAACCCCCCTCATGCTGAGGTGCGCAGCCCGAACGGGCGAAGCCTCGAAGTACGCTGCAACGCTGCTTCTTTCATGTATCGACGCCTGAGCGCCCGCCTCGTCCTTCGAGGCCCCTGCGGGGCTCCTCAGGATGAGGCTCTCTTGAACCCCGGCGCTATATTCTCCACCCCCGTGATCTGTATATGCATCCAAGCGCCTGTTATCGGAGTGCGGCATCCTCCAACGTCCCTCATGCTGAGGTGCGCAGCCCGAAAGGGCGAAGCCTCGAAGCACGCCGCAACGCTGCTTCTTGCATGTATCAACGCCTGAGCACCCGCCTCGTCCTTCGAGGCCCCTGCGGGGCTCCTCAGGATGAGGCTCTCTTGAACCCCGGCGCTATATTCTCCAACCCCGTGATCTGTATATGCATCCAAGCGCCTGTTATCGGAGTGCGGCATCCTCCAACGTCCCTCATGCTGAGGTGCGCAGCCCGAAAGGGCGAAGCCTCGAAGCACGCCGCAACGCTGCTTCTTGCATGTATCGACGCCTGAGCGCCCGCCTCGTCCTTCGAGGCCCCTGCGGCACCTCAGAATGATGCTCTCTTGAACCCCGGCGCTGCGGTCCGGCGGGGATGCCGCTGCACATGCGCAGAGCACTGGCATCCGCGCCGACCCTGGCATAAATTGATTTCATCAAGGGAGGAACCATGATGCAGAAGAATGCGCCGGACTTCAGCCTTGAGGGCAAAGTGACTTTGGTAACAGGAGCGAGCCGTGGCATCGGCCGGGCTTGCGCGCTTGCCTGTGCCGCAGCAGGCTCCGATATTGTTTTGGGAGTTCGCAATGTCGCAGCGTCGACGGGTCTGGTTGCCGAGCTCGAGGACACGGGGCGAAAAGTCCTCGCCGTCGAACTGGACCTTCCCAACAAGGCCCATATCGCCCAAGCCGTCGACGCGGCGTTGACGGCATTTGGCCGGATCGATGTCCTCGTCAACAATGTCGGGGTGGCTCCAGGCAATCTCGCCGAACTGGTCGAGGAGAAGGACCTCGACGAGATCCTCGATGTCAACATCAAGGGCACCTTTCTGATGACGCAGGCCGTCGGGCGTCAGATGATCAAACAGAATGGTGGCCGGATCATCAGCATCAGCTCACAGGCCGGCACCGTGGCGCTGCGCGGCGAAGCGATCTATTGCATGAGCAAGGCGGCCATCAATCATCTGACGCGCTGCCTTGCGGCCGAATGGGCCCGCTATAATGTCACCGTCAACACCGTATCGCCGACTTTCATCCACACGGATGGCACGGCACCCTTTCTATCCGACCCCGCCAATCGCCAAGCGACGCTCGATCACATTCCCCTCGGCCGGATCGGTGAAACCGATGATGTGGTGGGCGCCGTCGTGTTCCTGGCATCGCCGGCGGCGAGCCTCATCACCGGCGCGAACCTGCTGGTGGATGGTGGCTGGTCCGTCGCCTGAGGCCAGCCCACGCCGTCGGCAAGTGCGATGCGACTTATGCCGCGCTTTTGCGGCCGCTGAATCCGTCCGAAGATGCTGGTGGCAAAAGCCTCCGAGCCGATCTTCGCAGCGGCATCTAGCCGACGATTTCGACGCAAAAATCGATAAAGGCGCGAACCTTGGCCGGTACGTGATGGCGGGAGGTGTAGAAGCAGTGCAACGGAAAGGTCTCATCGGGCCAGTCCGGATAGAGATCGACCAGCTGGCCGCAATCGAGATAGGGCTTCATGCCGAGCGAGAAGACCTGGGCAATGCCGATCCCGGCGAGACAGGTAGCAAGGGCCGTACCGGCATCATTGACGAGGATGCGCCCATGCGTTTGGATCGGCACGACCTTCTTTCCGCGTCGCAACTCCCATTCGAAAGGCCTGCCCGTCAAAGGGTCCTGATATTGGATGCAGGTATGATCGGTCAGATCGGCAGGCAGCTTCGGCGTGCCGTGCCGTGCAAGATAGGACGGCGCGGCAACCGTGATCACCCGCGTGCGAAAAAGCTGCCGGGCAATCAGCGAGCTCTTCGCCGGGATTTCGCCGAAGCGCACCGCCACATCCATGCCGTCGGCGACAAGAGCGCCGATCTCGTTCCTTGTCACCAGCTCGATCTGAAGATCGGGATAGCGGTCGAGAAAGATGCCGAGCTTCGGCGCGAGGATCAGCCGCGAAAAATAGGGATCGACATTGATCCGCAGCCTCCCACGCACCGTCTGCGTCGTCCCGGCGGCATAGGCAGCGGCTTCTTCGATGCCGCCAAGTAGCGGCACCACCTGCTCGTAGAAACGCGTGCCGTCATCGGTGAGCCTCAGGGATCGGGTCGTCCGCTCGAGCAGGCGCACGCCGATGCGGCTCTCAAGTCGCGCCACCGCCCGGCTGACTCCGGAAGCTGTCAGGCCCAGCGCCTCGCCGGCCCGCGCAAAACTGCCGCTCTCAACGACGGCGACCAGCACGCTGACCCCATTCAGCAATCGTCCGTCGAACATCATCCAATTCCTGATATTGTGTCATGAACTATCTGACAAAAGGTCAATTCAGTCAAAAGCGACTTTGGCGCATCTTTTCTTTCATCGCGGCGCAAGCCGCTGCCAAAAGGAGTCCGAGAATGTTTGCTGTGACTGGAATAACAGGTCAGGTCGGCGCCGTGGTCGGCGCGAAATTGATGGATCAGGGACTGCCTGTCCGTGCAGTCCTGCGCAATGCGGAAAAAGCAGGCGCCTGGCGGGATCGCCGCGCGGAAATCGCCATTGCCGAAATGACGGACGCGTCATCCCTCGCCCTCGCCTTCGAAGGCGCCGAGGGCGTCTTCCTGCTTCTGCCGCCAAGCTTCGATCCCGCGCCGGGCTTCCCGGAGGTAAAGGCAATCATCGAAGCACTGAAGACCGCCCTCACAAAGGCGTCACCGAAGAAGGTGGTCTGCCTGTCGACGATCGGCGCTCAGGCAAAGCAGGAGAATCTGCTGAGCCAACTCGGCCTCTTCGAGCAGGCAATGTCGACACTTCCGATGCCGGTCGCGTTCCTGCGCGCCTGCTGGTTCATGGAGAATTCAGCCTGGGACATCGCACCGGCAAGGGAGAGCGGCATCATGCCAAGCTTTCTGCAGCCGGTCACCAAACCCGTGCCGATGGTTTCCGTGCGCGATGTCGGCGCTACTGCGGCTGAAATGCTGCAGGAGGACTGGACCGGTAAACGCATCGTCGAGCTTGAGGGTCCTTTCCGCATCACGCCGCTGCAGATGGCGGAGGCCTTCTCTGCGGTGCTCAACAAGACGGTCCGTGCCGAGCCGGTTGCAAGAGAGACATGGGAAGCGCTGTTTTTGAACCAGGGCATGCAGAACCCCAGACCCCGTATGCGCATGCTTGACGGCTTCAACGAAGGCTGGATCGAGTTCGAAGGCGGCGAGGCCCGATCGCGCAAGGGCACAACCACCTTTGAGACCGCTATCCGCAAACTGGTCGAACGCGGTTGATGAACACGCCGTGGCGGCTTCAGCAATCCCATGGAGGTCGCTACCTGAGGCCGAGGCGCCTGCCCAACGGCACAAGTCTCACACAGCCTTTTTGGCGGTCTCGCTATTTCGTCCATCGGGGCGCGTCAGGACGAGCCACGAACGAGCCCATCTATGTACGTCTGGAGCGAGATCGATCCGCGAATTGAGTCCTCGGGATATTCGGGGCCATCGGCGGTGAGAGCCGTCATCCTGGCATATGAGTGAGCCGCCGCGTCGGAGAAGCCCAAATTGCGGTATGCGTCTTCCCAGGCTTCCCGCGGGATCACCTCGACGCGGACGGCGCGGTCGAGGGCGGCGGCGAAGGCTGCGGCAACGTCATTGGGGGAGTATCGTTCCGGCCCTTCGACGGGGTATATGCCGATCCGGTCGACCGGCTCCTGCAGCAGCCGCGCAGCCACCCTTCCCAGATCCTCCGGCGCGACCATCGGGAGCGTGAGCTCGGCCGGGAGCATGGTCGATAGCACCCCGCCATTCGTGACAGGCCCCACCATCGCATCCCAGTTGCTGTAGTAGTAGGCTGCGCGGATGATACTGGCGGGAATCGGCTGGCTTCTCAGCCCCGTCTCCAGTTCATAAAGGACATTGAGATCGCCGCATTGCTCGCCCGGCTGCGCGCCCATGGTTGATTGCGCCACCACTTTCTCCAGTCCCGAGCCTTCGATTGCCTCGAGCAGGCAACGCACGGTCTCGCGTTCTTCGCGATCCGTATCGCTCGCGATGTCAGCGTTCGGGTTCAACAGGAAGGCCCGCTTCCCGCGGCGGAACACCGTCCGCATCGAAGTCACGTCGTGGACGTCGGCGAGCGCAACCTCTGCGCCCCGCTGTCGCCACGCGCCCGCCTTCTCAGCGTTTCGGGTGACGATGGTGACGGGTTCGCTCTCAGCAAGCAGCGCCTTCGCCACGGCGGAGCCGACGCGCCCCGTCCCTCCGACAATGATGTACATCGGCCATGCCTCCCGCAATCATGCCGAGCACAACACTTCGGCGCTGCCAAAGGTTCCCTTGCCGTCGTGCGCAGAGTTCACCAATGCGGAGCGCCTGCAGCTGGTCAGCGGGACTTGGCACCTGCGGCTCAATGCCTCACGCAATTGACGCTTTTACGGGCCGTCGATACGCATACGCATCAGCAACAGGAAACCAGTGATGCGAACTTCGGCTGCAGCAATTTCCGCTCTCCTTCTGCCAATACTGGCGAGTTGCACGACCACCTCGGGTGGCATCGTCACCGAGAACAAGAGACTTACTGCAGTCAGCGCCGAGCGGACACGACTGGGGCAGGCCTGGCACCTCAAAGTCGATTGCTCACCATCAAGCCGTCCGAACGTTCGAACAGTTTCTCCGCCAGCTCATGGGAAACTCGAAATCGTACCGGAAGACGTAGTTGCGAATTCGAAGAAATTTCCCAAATGCGCCGGGGTGAAAACCGCCGGCATGGTCGTTTACTACACCTCTGCAGCCGGATATGTCGGCCCTGACAAAACAACGTTCAGGGAGTCCTATGGAGACGGCGTCGTTCGCGACGTGACTTTCGACGTCAACGTCGTCAAGTAGACCGCGTGGGGGCGGCGCCTCGAAGCCGCCGACCGTGGTGATCGTCGGTTCTGCAACACTGCCCATGACAAGACACGGGTCTGGTCGCAAAGGACGGGCGACTGCCTGTTAATCCTGTTTCTGGCGTTGGCTTACAAGCCTAGAACTTTTCCGCGTAAGCGATATGCCGTTCGCACCTTGCCAGGTATTGTCTTGCTCGCGCAGCCTGATCCAGAGGCTATGACGACACACCTGGTCGCCGCACCAATTCCCGTGCGTGTTCTTCCATCCAGGCCAGTTCGAGTGCCCCTTCATCAAGGACGCCACGGCGTTCCAATTCCATTTCCCATGCCGAGCCGGAGGCAGCGAGATTGCGCATATGTTGCTGCATCTGCCGCACCCTTTCGATAGCTGCCCGCATGATCTCAATCTCCGGCTCAATCCCATAGGCGTCGAGGAACAGCTGGAAGCGCCGCGCTTTCTCGCGCACGCCTTTCGGCAAACCATGCGCTTCGCATTTGTCGTCACGCCAGAAGGGCACCCAACGCCAGCCAATGAAGCCGAGGTCCGAGGAGCGTGGTCCTGGTGCTGCAGCATCCCAATCGATGAACGCGACAGGGAGCCCAGCCCGAACGACGGTATTCCAGGGTGAGAGATCATTGTGACAGATCGTCTCGACGGGTTCTTGAGGTTGAAGACGCCAGTTGCGCTCATTCCAGGGAAAGCTTGCGGCAGCATCGTGGTAGGATCGCAGCAATTTCCCTAATTCGACAAGGGCCCGGTCGCTCCAGACATAGTCAGGAAGCCGGACGTCGAAGCGGCCAAGTTGATCCGGGATGAAGCCTTTGCCCATGCCGACTTCACCTTCGACGTAAGTGAGACATTCGCGTCCCTGATCATCGAAGCCGAGCGCACGGGGAGCTCCGAGAAATCCTTGCCGTTCGACGTGGCGAAGCAGGTCGAGAACGGCGGAAGACCATGCGCGGCCGCCACGCCGAACCGTGCCGCCGACCCGGACAACATTCGAATCTGCGCCGCCTGCGAGAGGAATTTCTTGCTCGCCCATGCACAAGCTTAGGCAGGAGCAAACCAGAGGGTCAAGCGGTGACGCTATTTTCGCTGCGTATCGAACGGCCGAGAGGGCGGCTCCGCAAGGGTGATGCAATTGCCGTCCGGGTCCGCGATCTGGGCAATCCTTCCGTAGTCGCCCTCGGATTCACCTGTCAGCGTCACGCCGGTCTCTTCGAGCGCTCTGCGGGCTTCATCCATTTTCGGCACCACAATGGTCAGCCTGCCGAACCCGGCATTCTCCTTTTCGAGGAAGATTTGAATGTTCGCTCCGGCGACGTTGCGCCATTGGATCAACGCCTCCATGGGGCGATCATCGGGCTCCCGGTCGAACAGCTGCGTGTAAAACTTCTCCGCTCTGTCCATGTCTGCCGTTGCGAGCGCGGCGTAGATTCCCTGGATCAGCATTGCCATAACTCCCCTTTCTTACCGCATCCACGGTAATGAAACAGGACGAGTTGCGTTCCAACCGTGCGTGGATGGCGGCAAAGGCGATGAAGGCCGTCCGCTACTCGGGCAGGCTGGAAAGCAATTCGTCGAGCTGTTCCAACTGCTCCGGCAATGCGACAGCCGAGCCCTGCAGTGCTTCCTCAAGCGCCTCCCTGGATGGATAGAGTTCGTGGAACGTCAGCAGCGTCTTCCCGCCCTGATCCTCGAAGGTCACGGTGGTGATCGCGCCCTCTTCGCCCTCGTCGTTGGTCCAGACGATGCGCTCGTTCGGCACCACCTCGAGATACTTGCCGTAGAAGGCCATGGTTTCCGAACCGCCGGCGCCGAATTCCAGCCGATATTTGCCGCCGGTGCGGACCTCCATTTCGCATGATACGAGCGAAATGCCGGGTGCTGATTTCGGCACCCACCAGCGCTGGAACAGCTCGGGCTGGCTCCACGCCCTGTAAATTGTGCTCGGCGGCGCATCGAATATCCTGGTTACCACGAGTTCGCGATCCCCTCTGCGCTCGACCGACGAGCGGTTCTGCGCGCCACCTGCCCTCTCAACTGGCTCAGTCATCGCTTCCCTCCCGTTTCATTTCGCTGATGATTTCGTCCAATGCTTCGAAGCGGGCCTCGAACAGCCTGCGATGCGCCTCGATCCACTCGGCCTCTGCCTTGAGACCGCGTTTCCCGAGCTTGCAGGTTCTCACCCGTCCCACCTTCTGCGTGACTACGAGCCCCGCCCGCTCGAGAACCTGGACATGCTTCTTCATGCCGGTCAGCGTCATCTGGAACTTGTCCGCGAGACTGGTGATCGACGCGTCCCCTCGCCCAAGCTGATCGATGATCCCGCGGCGGGTCGCATCGGACAGCGCCGCGAACGAGAGATCGAGGGGAGGATCTAAATACTGAACCATATGGTTCAGTGTATAACCTGCTCGCGCAGGAAGTGCAAGCCTTCCGAACTTGCCCTGCCGTCGACAGGTCATTCGAGGTTATGCACCGTCGCGGCAGCAAAAGATCGTCTGGGCGCCAGCCGACAGCTGCCGAAGGAGCTCGGCAGCTTCGCGCCCTCATTACAGCCGCGACGACACGCCGTTTGCCGCTCCGTCGATCAGCGTTCAGGCGGAGAACCTCAGGTGAGTTGAGCGAGGATATCGTCGACGACACCCGTAATGCTGCCCGCCGTGTCGATATTGATGCCGACGGGAAGATACTCCCGGGTCTTATGATAACGGAGCACCAGAGCCCGCTCGGCCGGCTCGAAGCCCGGCTCATCGGGCCGTCCATCCAATCGTCGGTTCAAAGTCTCAACATCGATATCGAGCACGAAAACCTTATCGAACAGGTGCAGGAATTTGTGGAAATTGCGCGAGCCGCCACAGAAGAAGGTAACAGGGTGGGTGGTGTCGGCAGCAATGGCCCGGACCTTTTCGGCTGGCCAAATCCAATGCGCGTATCCCCAGGCAATGCGGTCGGCGCCTTCGGGTGGTCCTGCGAGTGCGCGGCCTGTCTCGGGGTCGCCCACATATGCCAGGACGCGGTCGCCATGGACAACATGGTAGCCCCGCCGCTCCAGTTCGGAAGCGACTGACGTTTTTCCAGTGCCCGAACTGCCTTCGATCAAATAGTTCTTGATGCCCATGAGCGCTCTTATCATGGGCTTCAATCCGGCGAGAAGAGTCTTACCGTATGGGGGATGACCCGGCACGTCCGTCGCCATGTCGACGTCGATCGACTAGCCAAACCGTTCCACCAGGAAATCGATCACCGTCCGCAGCATCGCAGCACGGATCCGATTCTACATGATGTTACGGGCCAGGAATTGGTTCGAATGTTATGATAAGGCCGTTCGTGGAAGGGTCCGCCATGGCCAGTTCTGACGCTCCGCATTATCAAAGCGTTTGTACGTACTATGGCCTGTTTAATGTCATTGATCAGTCCCACAGGCCTAACCCTAGAAGGGGGAACAACCGCAGTAATTCTGGGGAAGTGTCGAGGATATAGGAGGAGAATATGAAAAGAATTGCCGCCGCGTCACTTGCCTTCCTAACGATTGGATTTACGGCCCCGCCCATCGATACCGCCAATGCTGTCGTCTATTGCCAATATATCAGTTATCCGGCCGGCTGCGTCGTAAGACCCGGGGTCGTGTTGAAGCCGCGCCCAGTTGCTCGCGCAGCGCGTGGTACAGTGACGCACGGAACCGCCGTAAATAAAGGTGGTCCAGTTAACCGCGTCGGTCGTCGCTAGTTGTCGATTTCGACGCCATCGATGCGGTCATCGATGCGGTCATCGATCCATCAATGACCGCGATCAAACAAGCAAAGGCATACCGGCGCTCAACATTGCGCTTCTGGATCCGTCCCAATCAGCGGCGCGAGGCCGGATTTGCTCTAGCCAAACCGTTCCACCAGGAAATCGATCACCGTGCGCAGCATCGCTGTCGGGCGCCGGTTCGGGGCAAAGATGAGATACATCGGCACAGGCCTGTAGGACCATTCCGGCAGCACCTGTTCGAGCCGACCTTCGGCGATATCGGCGGCGAGCAGCAGTTCCGGCTGAAGCACGATTCCGGCGCCGCTGAGCGCTGCCATGCGCAGTGCTGCGCCCTGGTTCGTGGAGAATTTTCCGGAGATCGGCACATCGCGCATTTCGCCGCCCGGCCCGACCAGGTGCCAGCGGTCATGCATTCGCCAATAGGAATGGCCGAGGCAGAGATGGGTCGCCAGATCCTCCGGCGCGGCCGGCCGGCCATGGCGGGCAAGATAATCCGGCGCGGCGGCGAGAATGCGCCGATAGGGCGTGAGTGGGCGGGCGACGAGAATGCTGTCCGAGAGCGGGCCGATGTGGATGCCGAGCTGGAACCCCTCGCCGACGAGATCATGGACATTGTTGTCGAGCGACAGCTCGATGCTGACGTCGGGATAGGCATTCTGGTATTCGATCAGCGTCGGCACCAGCACTTGCGTCTCCACCGGATCCTGCAGCGATTCTATCGGGAAAGCGAGGACCGCATTGCGACGATCGCTGAGGTCGCGCTCGACGCCATGGAGCATGACGCCTACTGGGCCGTACTCGAGCGGATAAATGCCACCGACCGCACAGATGTCAGTTCTTTTGCAACGGCGCTCGAAGATTTTGGTATGGTTGAGCTCTCTGGGATCGCTGCTCAAGCGACTAGACGGATGAGATTTCTGGACTACCTTGAGGAGCTTATCGACAACGAAGCGACCCTCGAAAAAGACGTCCATAAGGCCTTCGAGACGAATTTGTGGCTTCTTGGTCGCCAATACGCTTTGATGTCATCGAACATCACATTGAAACGGGTCATCGCGAACTATAGTGATAAGAAATTTACGGGCGAGCGGGCCTCGAGACGGCCTGATCTTCTGTTGTCACAGGATCTAGCTGACAGCTATCTGCTGATTGAGTTCAAACGCCCCAACCATCCGATTTCTCGGGAAGACATAGCTCAAGCCGAGCAATATCGTGATGACTTGTCAGGGACCATCACCTCAAGCAGCCCGTTGCGGATCTTGATGATCGGTAAGGGCTCCGCAGCCTCTATGGACAAGAGATATGGGACTGATATGACTACCGTCAGTTCTTACGCAAGCCTACTCTCGTCGGCTCGCACCGAACTCAACTGGCTGATTTCATCGCTAACCCGTCCGTAGATCGCCCGTTCGTTGAAGGCTCCGACGGTCAATATGTTAGTAAGCCTCGCTTGCAGTATGGACGGGCTGTTGATGGACAGGGGCCAGCGCACGCCGCTGCTGTTGGCATCGTATCAGCTACATCACCTATTGCCTGAAGCTGCCATTCCGCTCCAGGCCCAAAATCCGTCGTTCCTTCACGGAAACCCGGCGAAAGCGGACAGCTCCCTAATGGAAAGCCTATATACGCAACGTGGGGTGAAGACCGGGCCGCCGCTCACCCATTCCCTGCGGAACGAGCGATAGAGTTCGGATACCCGCCTCGTCGGCGGCACGCAGAAGCACTTCGCGGAATTGCTCCGCGGCAATTTTGCCGGTGATGGCGTCGACGCAGGCTTTGACGGCAGCCATGTATTCCTCGCCGTCATCGCAAGGCCAGTCGTTCATCAGGAGGCGCGCCGCGTCGCCCAACGTCCACACGATCTTGCGAGATTTCGGACCCCGCAAAGCAAACCCGACAGGCGTGAATGCTGATGATGTATTCCAGCACATTTTCCCCGACCCCTCAACGCACGGATACTGCAGTCCCCATGTTCAATGTACGCGCGTATTTAGAAATTTGGAATTGAAATCTTTGGATAGACGCTGCTTAAACGGGAGGATCGTGAATTGAGAAGAAAAGCGGGGGCGTTCACAGACGGATGCCCGCATTTGGCTGACGTCGCGGTGAGAATAGCTCATATGACATTGGTTAACCGGGGTCTTGATACACTGCGGTAGCGGAGACAACGCAATGGGCCAGCTCTGGGAGAAAGTCACGTATTATCGCCATCGGAGCGAGTTGGCAGCGCTTCGCCTGGCATTGCGAGTGCCGCTCCTCGCCATGCATCTGATTGGAGCAGTGGTTTTTTTCTGGTGGGGCGTTGCTGGACTATCGGTTTTGATCCCAACCCTGCTTGTTTCGCAGATCCTGGGTACCCTTGGTCTCCTGCTCGGAGGAATATCGGCCATTGCGCTGTTGCTTCTCGTCACACCTTGGTTCTCTGGCTGGTACTGCATTGCAGCGGGCGTCATGTTTGGTCGCACCGCAGCCGCCCGAGCCAAAGGAGAAGCGTTGGCACGCGCTATTCATGCTTATCGTGAGAAGGCGGTTTGAAGCATAGAGCGTAGCGGGGGTCGCGCCGCCAACAGCGGTTTGCAGACCTTCCACAGACGGTGGCTACCCTTCGCCGATTGTAGGGATGCACAATTTTTGCCTTTAGCTGAGAACCTCAAACTAATCAGCAAGCTCTCAAGGCCAACATCGTCACTCACTAAGAACGAAATTTATTTCGAGAAAAGAGCGGCAATATGAATAACAAGAAACGCCAGAAACACTACAATAAGGAATGGTCTTCCATATAAAACCCTTGATCTGTTTGTCGCAAGATCTCGATCGTCGGTTGAGTCCCCATTATAAATCTTTCCTCCAATATTGCTGTCGATGTCAAAGTTCCAGTTATTTCCAATATAAAATAGAATTTCTCTGGCTTCCTCGATAGCCAAAAATAAAAACACCAACGACAATATTATTGTGCCGCCAACGACACCATCGGCATAGAGATATCTCTCTACTGAAAGCATATATTCCCCTTCGGCGCCGCCATCTTCGCGATGATGAATGTATCGCGGTGCCTGCTACGCGTTTCGAATAGTACCATTGGCAAATGAAAAGGCGGATAGCAAGTTTCGAGCTCCCAACCGCTCAATCGCGCCCGTAAGACGAAATATGAGGACGTGAATGGTGTTCAGTCGCTCCGACAGCATGAAGGAGCTCTCCGAGCCTGAGATGCGCGAGCAAAGCCGGTACCCTTGGTGATACCGAACCCCAACAATCCCACGCCTATCGGGGGACAATTCGACTCAAGGCCTCTGCTCCCTCACCGTAACTCGGCACTCACCCGAAAAATGCCGCCGGCCGAGGCATCCGAGCAGACGACGAAGGTGGAGCCCTCCTGCGCCATGAAGGCGACGTTGCCGCCGGCTTCGCAGGGGGTGGCGCTCCATTGCAGGATGATGTCGCCATTGTCGGGCAGTTTTTCCGGCATCAGCTTGACGGCACTGGCCATCCATTCGGTCGCCGATGGCAGGTGGACGGGGGCGTTCAGCTGTTTCGACAGCCAGGCGGTATAGTTCTGCGCCTCGGCGAGCGGCACGTCGTCGGCCGGCTGCTCGGGATTGCCGGCATAGGCCTGGGCCGAGGCCGGGTCGGCGTTGGCGGTGTAATATTCTGCCATCTCGGCGCGGGTGACCGCCTTTGCCTGCATGCAGAAGGATTTTTCGACCTTCACCGCGCCATTGGCGACGCCGAGCATGCCGCCGAGCTCCTTCAGCGACGAGGTCATCAGCCGGACATTGTCGAGCGAATAGCTGCCGGCCGGGATGGTCTCGAAGGTGACATTCGGTGCGACAGGGCAGAAGCCGCGTGCCGACAGCGCTTCGAGATCGGCCAGGATCGGCTGATAAGCTGCGATTGCGAGCTTGTAGGCCTCGGCGGTGTAGCGGCCGTCGGCCTCGGTGAGCTTCGGCGCGAGCGCGGCAAGCGTCGGATCTGTGGGGCCGGCGCGCGTCGTCAGCGAAGCGTGGAGATCGGTGACCTTCTGCCTCAGCGCCGTCGCCTCGTCCTTGGCGGCCATGACATCCGATATCAGCGCGGCGAAGATTTTGGCGGCGTCGCCGTAGCCCGAGGTCGCGGCCGGCAGCTGCCATTGCTCGGCTTTGGCCTTGGCCTCGGTCATCACGCCGCTTGCCTTGGCGACGTCGGGGCTGTCGCCGGCGCCGATGCGGGTGACGGTTTCCCGTTTTGCCGTGGCGTCCTTTTCGGCCGCCGTCAGCGCGGTCAGCGCCTTGGCGAGATCGTCGTAAGCCGTTCTCGCAGCCTCGTAATTATCGACCGCGCCGTGCATCTGCTGGGCGGCGGCGCTGTCGGCCGCGGCCTTCATCTTGCCGTCGGCCTCGGCAAAACTTGGCGCCTTGTCGCCGCCGGCGGCGGCAGCGGCCGATTTGGCCTTCTCGGCATTTTCTTTCGAGATGGTGATCAGCGATTTGCCGAGGCTGATGGCGGCCTTCTGGTATCCCGGAAGCGCCTTCTTATAGTCCTCGTCCTTGAGCAGGGCATTGGCCTCGGTCAGTGCGGCGGCGCCGGCATCATAGGAAAGCTTCGCCTCATCACCCGAGGGGCGTTCCGGCGCCTTGGCGGCGATGGCTTTGTCCCTGCGGCTTTCGGCCTCCTTCTTCCAGGTGCCGACATCGGCGACGAGCTTGGGATCGGGGCGTAGCAGCTTAGGGATGGTGACGACGCCGACGCCGATGCAGATCAGGAGCAGCGCACCAATCATCGAGAAATGCGCCAGCGTCCATTTCTTCCGCTTCGGAGCTTCCGGCTGTTGCGGCATGCCGCCGCGCGGATCCCAGGCCATCGGCTGGATGCCGGTCGTCACCCGGCTGAATTCGCCGAGCGCATCGGCGCCCATGCGCGGGCGCTGGGCCGGGTCGCGGCTCAGCATTCTCTCGACCAGGCTGGCCAACCCCTCGGGAAAACCGGGGATCAGCACGTCGAGGCGCGGGAAGATGTTGGACGGGTCGAGATGGATGTTCTTCCAGCTCTGCTCGCGCTGGTGTTCGTCCTCCCAGACCATGACGCTGTCAAAGACGCTGGCATAGGTCTGGCGCGGCAGGAAGAGCTTGTAGGCGATCATGCCCATCGCATAGATGTCGAGTGCGGCGGAAGCCGAGAAGGTGCCGCTGGCATAGATCTCCGGCGCGCCGAATTCCGGCGCATAGGGCGGGATGATGTGCTCGCCGATCTTGGAGATCAGGTGCAGGTTGCCGATCCTGACCGAGAGGCCGGAATAATCCTCCGACACGTAGATGCACTGGTCGGTCAGCGCGTTGTGGGCATAACCCGCCCCGTGCAGCGTCGCCAGCCCTTCAAGGATATGACGGCCGATCTCGATGGCGCGATCATAGGCCACCATCTCGGTTTCCTCGAGATATTGGTGCAGCGTCTTCGACGGCCGCTTCTCGACGATGTAGAAGTTGTCGTCTTCCGGCGACGGCGGGATGAGGTCCTCTATTTCGACGAAGCGCCGCGCCGTCAGCGACTTGGCCTCGTTGACCGAGGTCCAGACCCGCTCGAAGCGGGCCTTGTCCAGTTTCAGCGCCACGTCAGGCGCGACGATGAAGACCGAACGATCCATCCGCTTGTCCTGAGCCGGATAGACGATGAACTCGTTCTCATAGACCGGCTCGCCGATCGTGTAGCGGGCGATCAGATCACTTCTCATGCACGTGTCCCCCTGCCATTTTGTCTTCATCAAAGCGCATGTCATTCACCCGCCAGAAGCGGATCGCCGATCAGGCCGGCGGCGAGAAAAAGGCCGGTTTTCGTATCGCGAAGCGCGAAGGCGAAACGGGCATCCGCGCTCACCCGCACCAGTTTCGGATCGATGCTGCGCTCGGTCACCACGGCCGTTGCCGCCGCCGCTTCCGTGCCGTTTTCATCGACCTTGATCATCGTCTTCTGCAGAACGCGCGACAAGCTGATGTTTTCCGTGGTGAACCCGGGAAAAGCCGCATCGCTCGCCTTTTCGGGCGAAAGCCCCATCGCGTGGAGTGTCGGCATCAAATCACGCCCGTCATTGAGGGAAAAGCGGGGCAGGAAGATTTCCCCCTTGGCGGGTTCGAATTTCTCACCCTGAAGCCAGGACCCAAGGGTTTTGAGATCGGCGCCGCCGACGCCTTTTTCCGAGCGCGCCGCGATCACCACCATACGGTAGGTTTCGCCTGCATAGGCGAGGTCGACGGCTGCGAAACGATCGTCGACGCGGAATTTCTGGCCGTCGCCGGCAAGATGCATCATCGGCACGGAGACTGTCGAGCCGTCCGGCCGCCGGAACGGGGCTGCCGGGCTCTCTGCCTCGAAGGCGGTTTTCCAGCGGGCCTTGAAGGAGAGCGCCCCGAGGCTGATGAAGCCGCCGCCGGGCGGCGTTTCGAGGATCACCGGAATGGCGTCGCGCGTCGCCTGCCTGACCCAGCCGTTGATATGCTCGACGGATTGCGGTTCGTCGAGATCCTCGATCGACGGCTTGATGCGGTGACCGGCCAGCATGGAGAGGGCATCGGGAACGAGCGCCAGCTTGTCGTCGAAGACGATCGCAACGCCTGACGCGAGCGGCGCGTCGGCCGCTGGCGGCGTCTTCGGGTTCATCTCGTCCAGCACCTTCTCCGGCCCCTTGACCGCATCGCCGAAACCCAGGCCCCTGGCGATGGCCGCCTTGCCCGCGTCCGAGGCGCCGAGGCCTGCGAGACCGAGCGCGGCAGCAAGGCTTGCCGGCGACACCATGATGTTGGCCGCCCCCTCCTTCGCCAGAGTGCGGTCGATCAGATCGACGGCAAGCCCGGCCTGGGCGGCAAGCACCGCCCTGGTGTCAGTGGCATCGCCCGCATGGGCGGGCGCCAGCGCCATCAGGGAAGCGGCAAGGCCCGCCAGCAGAATGGATTTCGACATCATTCGCTCCTCTTTCAGCGGATGCGATAGAATTTGGAATCGAACGACCATTTGCCCTGGACGCCGGTCTCGTCGTCGCCGACGATCCTGAGGCTGCGGGCGAGGTCGTAGACATAGTTGAAGGCGGCGCGCTGGCCGACGAGCGGTGTCGGCACATCAGGCAGGTCGAGCACTTCGATCGGCTTGTCGCTGAGGATGGCGACGACCATGCCGACGCCGGCCGGCCCCTCCACCACATATTCGAATCCGATATAGGGATTGCGGGCATCGGGCACGACCACCGGCCGCGCCGGATCGAGCCTGTTGTCGCCGCCCTTGGCCGTCGGTTTCAGGCCCATCGAGCGCTTGTTCGGATAGAGCTGCGTCAGCTTGCCGGCGGCGTCGATATCGACGAGGATCAGATAGCCTGATTTCTTGGTGGAGACGCGCATCGCCACCTTGTCGCCGATGCTGACCGAGGTGCCGGGCAGCACGTCGACGGCAACACCCGCCTCATTGTCGGTCTTCAACGTGTTTTCGACGGCGGCGACCGGCGTCTTTGCCTCCTCGCCGGTGATGACGTCGCGGCCGAGGGCATCCGGCAGGCCGTAGAATTGCGGCACCGGCGTGAAGCGGCAATCCTCGGAATGCGCCCGGCAATATTCGTCGGACTTGCGCCTGACATAATCGAGCAGGGCGGCGTTGCTGACCTCAGGCTTGTCGGAAGCGCGCGCCACCCCTTCCTGCACGCCTTCGATGAAGCGCCGGGTGAAGACGCCGAGCGGCGGCTTGGCCTCAGTATCGACCAGCGCCCATTGCCCTGCGTTGACGGCCGACCAGACCATCGCCGTTTCGCCGCCGAAGGAGAACTTGGCTTCCTTGCCGGAGCGGTTCGGCGGCTGCAGCGACGCCAAAGCCGGGCCGAGACAGCGCACCGTGCCGCCGGCGGGTGCGGCCACCGCGCTGCGGCTGCCGGGACCGACATGGCAGGCATCGATCAGCAGCGTGACACGGCGGTCCTTGAGGCTGTTCAGCCGGGCGGCGATTTCGGTCTCGCGGATCTGGTTGGTGACGGTGACCTTGGCTCCCTCGCGCACCAGCTTGGCATCGGCGGCAACCAGCGTCGGGCTCGTCGTCGCCTCGGCGCCCATTTCCTCGGAGCCCTGGCCGCTGAAATAGAGAAAGACGCGGCTGCCGGCTTGCGACTGGCGCACCAGCCAGTCGTCGATTTCGGCAAGGATCGCCGCGCGGCTGGCCTTGCGGTTGGTGAGCGTGTGGATCTGTTCGGGACGGTAGCCGACCGTCTTGACGAGGAAGAGCTGCATCGCCTTCACATCGTCGACCGAGCCCGTCAGCTTCGCCTCGCGCATTTCATAGTCGTCGATGCCGATCAGAAGCGCGCGGTCGCCGGGAGAACGCACGGTGATCGGCAGCTCGGCAGCCGGCGCTTGAACCCCTGGCTGGTTGCCCTCGGGCGAAGCGGCTGGCGGAGTCTCCGTCGTTACCGCAGGCGCCTTCGTGGCGTCGGGCGGCGTCGTGATCGTAAGGTTGGCCTCGATCTCATCGGCCGGCGCCTGTTTCTGCGTCGTCCCGGCCGTCGGGTCGCTCACCGCAGGGCGGCGCTTGGTGCCGATCGCCGCCACCTGGTCGCCGGCGGAAGCGCCTGAGGTGTTGGGCGCGTTCGGCACGTCGCCATCTGTCTTCTCGGCGATCCAGTCGCGGAAGGCGGCGACGCGGGTGTAGACGCCGTAATGTTCGGCCTCGGCGCAGCCGGCGCCCCAGCTGACGATGCCGAGCTGAATCCAGCGCTTGTCGGGGCGCTGCGCGACCAGCGGTCCGCCACTGTCACCCTGGCAGGCGTCCTTGCCGCCCTCGGCATAACCGGCGCAGACATTGCGCTCGTCGATCGGGTTCATGCGCATCGAGCTTTCGCGGTAGGCGGCGCGGCAATCCTCGCGCGAGACGAGCGGCAGCTCGACCTCCTGCAGTTCGGTCGGCAGGTATTTGTCATCCCAGCCGTGATCGGCCTTTGTGTAGCCCCAGCCGGTGACGACGGCGGTGTGGCCGGGGCTTTCGACGGCCTCGTCCGAGGCCGAGGCGAGGATCGCCGGTTTCGAAACGGCGGGTTCGGCGAGCTTGATGAGGGCGATGTCGTTGGCGAAGACCTTGCGGTCGAAATCCTCGTGGATGATCACATCTTCGACGGAGAGGCCCGGCTTGTCAGGCCCGTCGACCGAGATCACCTTGTCGACCTTCTGCTTTCCCTCGACGATCAGGAGGTCGCGGGCGAAGAGATCCTGCTTGCCGGAACGGCCGCTGGTGACGCAATGGGCGGCGGTCAAGATCCAGCGCGAGGAGATCAGCGAGCCGCCGCAATGGCCGCCGAAGCGGCCGCGCTGCTCGGGATCGGGCGCCAGGATCTTCACCTGCCAGGGCCATTCGCCTTTCTTCGCCGCCTGGCCGCCGATCACCCGCCCGCCATCCTCGCCGGCAAAATCCGTGTCCTGCTGCGCCAGGGCGGGAGTGGCCAGAAGCAGAAGGACGGCCGCTATGTTGAGGACCCTGCTGATCGACGTACTCATAGCCTGGCTCCGGCGGAGGTATAGAGGACCGTAAATCCGAGGCGCGCGCCCTCGGGCAGAAGCTCGCCGAGATGTCTGGCGATGTTGCCGGCGGTGCGGCGCCTGTCGTTCTGTTTCAGGAACTCGACCAGACCAGGCATCGGCTGATCGGCGGTGACGGCGACGAGCAGGTCGGTGCCGAAGGGGGCGACGACGGAAAGGTCGAGATCGAAGGTTGCGGACATGTCGGCATCGGCTTCCCTGTCGCCGGGATAGAGGAACTGCACCGTGCCGTCGCCGGTGACGTCGAACAGCACGAGCTTGCGCCCGGCAAGATCGGAAACCGTGACGCCGACGCGCTCGCCGTCGCGGTGGACCTTGTCGGAGGGTGTCACCCGCACGGTCTGCGGGTTGATCTCCGACAGCCGCTTCAGCGTGTCGAGCGCGGCCATCCGGTCGACGACGAAGGGCATGTCGCCGGCACCGACTTCGGAGGCGACGACATCGCCGCCGGCGATCGCTTCACGCTTTTGCGGATCGAAGACGAGTTCGGCATGGGCGCTATCCGTCAAGTTGAACGGCGTGACGGCCGGATCGATACCCTGCAGGACCGGCTCGGAACCGAGGGCGGCGACGGTGATCGGGGCAGGCTCGGGCGGCGGTGGCGGCACGTTCGATGTCTGCGCTTCCGCCGGGCCTGCCGTGTCATAGGCATAGACGACGGCGTGGTCGAGATCCGCCCCAGGCGAGCTTTGCGTGAAGATGTTCTGCCGCTGGTCGGTGAACTGATAGACCGACTGGCGCACATATTCGAACAGCTCGCGGCGGGTCACGGCGCCATCGGCGTTGCGGTCGGCCGCCCCTTCGAAGGCGCGGGCGGTGGCATAGCTCAGCGCCCCGCGCTTCTGAGCTATGCCGGGAATCGAGATTTCCGGCGATTTGGTGTTGTCGTCGACGGCGGCGAGGAAGGTCAGCCGCTTGTAATCGAAGCCGGTGGAGAGGGCATCTGATGTCGTCGAAATCGGCGCGAGGTCATCCTCCTCGATCGTATAGGACGGCGCCTGGCGCCAGGTGATCTCGGCGCCGCGCGGATCCACATTGCGGGTCATGCCGCCGGCATGGCAGGTATCGGCGATGAACAGGACCTCGGCGCCTTTTTGCTCCAGCTTGTGGATCAGCACCTTGAATTCGTCGCCGAAGATGCGCTCGCGCGATCCCGGCAGCCTCGTATCGAAGCCGGCCAGCACATAGACCTCGTCGCGGCCGCTCGGTTTGGAGCCCTTGACGCGCTCCGGCTCGCTCGATCCGTGGCCGGCTATGCCGAGCACGACGAGATCGCCCTCGCCTGCCCTTTCCGTGACGGCGCCGATCGCATCGAAGATGCCCTGGCGATCGGCGGCGCCGTTCTTCAAGAGCGTCATGTCCTTAACGCCGAGCGAGCGCAGCGACAGGGAAAGATCCTCGGCATCGGCGACGGCGCCGTGCAGCGGCGGAACATTGCGATAGAGATCAATGCCGATCAGAACGGCTCTGACCGTGCCGCGCTCGGGAGCTTCGATCGTCCTGGCAAGGCCATCGGTGCCCGCCAGGGCAAGAAGGGCGAGTGCGGCGGCCATGGGAGCGAATGTGGACATGGCCGGTTCCCCCTCGCCCCCTCTATTCGCGGCGCCATTCGACGCGTCGGTTGAGCGCGTCGATATCGTCTTCGGTGAGGTTGGCGGTGGCGGTCACGTCAACCGGCTCGGAGGCGCCGCGGCCTTCGGCGTCGATCGTGGCGTCGATGCCGTGGTTTTTCAGGAAATCGGCAACGGCCTGGGCGCGGCGCTCGGAAAGCTTCTGATTATAATCGTCGCCGCCCTTGCGATCCGTATGGCCGATGAGGATGATGCGGCCGGGCTTCTGCTCCTTCAGCGCTTCCAGCAATTCCTCAGCGGCTTCGGTGCCGATCGAGGTGAAGGTCGACTTGTCGAAATCGAAGGTGATCGGCACCGGGATGGAGACCGGCACGATGCCGCGCACATTTTCCGAATAGATGCCGCCGAGCACGCCGCTGCGGTGATCCTTCTCGGCCGGCACGAAGCTGCCCTGCGGGTTGTCACTGGTCGGGTTGGCGGCAAGAATCCGGGCCTGGGCGGCGCGTTGGATGAGATCGGAGATCGTGTCGGCCGGCGGCGCCTTCGGCGTGCGGGTCTCGTTCTTGATGATTTCGATCGCCTGCTGGTAATCGGCGGCGGCATCGGCAAAGCGGCGGGCGGAGAAATAGATCTCGCCGAGCGTGGCGGAGGCCTGCCAGAGCACCTGCGGGCTGTCGGCGGCGACGAGCAGCGGCTCATACTCGGCGACCGGCTTGTCGGCAGCCATCATTTCCTGGGCGGCGGCGAGCCTGAGGGCCGCGACGCGGCGCTGGGCGTTCACCTGAAACTGGCCGCACTCGGCGCTGACGGCGATGGCATCGGCCTCGGAAGCGGCAGCGGTGATGTCCTTGGCGGCAACGGCGGTGTTCAGCTTGTCGAGCAGGGCGTTGCAGGCCGGCGTATCGGCATTGGCAACCTCGATCTCCTCGCCGGCCTGGCCGGGTTCGGCGGAACGGCCGAAGCTCAGCGGCGGCATCTTGATGCTGAAACCGCCGGGAAGCTTGAATTGCGGCATCTTGATCTGCGGCATCGGCAGCTTCGGCATATTGGTCTGGGCAGACTGGGCCGGCTGCTTGTACGGCTGCTGATATTGGCTCGGTTGTTTATATTGGCTGGGGCGGGTGGAGCCGGTGGTGTCGGCGGGGCCGATCAGCTGCAGCTCGTCGGCGGCGAGCTCCTGGCCGGGCGCCAGATTGGTGACGATCTTGTATTTCTTCGGCGGCTGTGTGGTCGCCTGTTCGACGGGTTTGGGCGCCGGCTTCGGCTTTTCGATCACCTCAGGCTTTTTGGCGACATCGGGTTTGACGGTCGGTTTCGGTTTGGGAGCGGCCGGCGGTTTCGGTGCAACGGGCGGCTTTGCCGCCTGTTCGACCGGCGCGGGTTTTGCGGCGGGAACGGCGGCGACGGGCGGCACGGCGGAAGGCGGCAGGGCCGCCGTGCTGTCGACGGTGGTCAGCGTCAGCGTCTTGCTGCTGATCTTGGTGCCGAGGCTGCGGGCTTCTTCGAGGCTGCGGGAGACGGCATCCATGCCGCCGTCGATCGAGCGGAACATGCCGCTGCCGCTGCTGCCGAGATCGGCGAAGATCGTCAGCGGCTTGGAGGAATAGAAGACCTTGATCTGTTCCTGCCCGACCGGGCCGGACACCTGCAGCCTGGCGCCGCTTGCCGGATCCGGCACCTGCACGCGCTTGCCGGCGGCAACGAGGGCATCGGTCTGATACTTGTTCGGGAAGAGCTTGGTGACGGAGCCGTTCGGCGAGACGTTCAGCACCGTAACATAGGCGTTCTCAGTCGACTGGATGAAGAGGCCGACGACTTCGCCGATGGCATATTTCGCCTCGGCGCGGTCGAAGGTGATGCTGACCGGCCCGCTCTGAGCCGGCGCTTCCGTCAGCGTGCGTTCGTTCTGCGCCCCGACCTCGGGGATCGGCGAAAAAAGCGAAAGACACGTGGCTGCGGCTAGGATGGCTTTGCGGCTGAGCATCGGAACCTCCCCCTTCGAACAATCTCACACTGTGCTGAAGATGAGAATAGCACTGACCGGCGAAATTGGGATGGCTTTGGCTGTCTTGCTTGAGGGAGGGTTACAAATTATTTGGAGCCGCGAAGATTGCGCCAAGGCAGAGACGCGATAAGACTCGCGGCCGGTATAATCCAGCTATGTTTATCCTTGAGAAGGCTGGTTAGTTCTTCGGCTTCTGGCCGGCGGATTTCAGAATCGAGATCAGGTCGCTCATTCCCTCCGGCGAGGAATTGTAGAGCCAGAGAATATCCGGATTGTCCGCTGTGAATTCCTTGCCGGAGCCCGAGCCCATGTCGCGGCCGGGCGAGGTCGTCTCCGGCAGCTTGCCCTGGCCGGGTGTCAGCCCCTCGGCGCGTTCATGGTCGGCGATGATAGCAACGGCGGCGGCAAAGGCCTTTTCATCGTGCTGGCGCAGCGCCGCAAGCGTCGGGTTTCGCGCCGCCAGCGCATCCTCGACAGGCCCGGCAAACCCGAGCCCGGGCATCGCAAGCGTCAGAGCCAGGCCGATCGACAAGCTTATGAGCCGGGATTTCTTCATCGTCGTCACATCCGTCCAAGGGGGCGCCATCGCGCGACTAGAGCAGTTCCGTTTTCTTCGAGTCACGGAATTGCTCTATCTCTATGTTTTCACACAATTCCGAGCGCAAAACCGCTGCACACTTTTGCTGGAATTGCTCTAAACCGACAATAGGGAGAGGCCGGCTGGAAGGCAACGGCGCTCGGCGCCAATCGATTGGGAGGGGTGAAATCGGCTGGAGAGAGGTCAGAGGATCTTCAGCTGCTGCAGGCTGAGCCGGAGATTGCGCAGCATCTCGCCGAAGATTTCCTCGATCCTGCCGGTCGACCAGACCACCATCGTGCCATAGGGCGAGCGTTTGCGCTGCATGAAGCCGGCCGTCTCGAAATCGATCAGCGTCTTGCGGCAGGTCTCGCTCGACATGACGGCGACCAGGAAACGGGCGAGATTGGACTGGTCGATGGCGCCTGCTTTTTCAGCCCAGTTCTGGATCAGCCGCGGCTTGGTGTCGGCGGTGAACATCGAGGCGAGCGCGCGCTCCTGCGAAAGGCCGAGGCGCTGCAGCTTGGCCGGATCGCGGGTGAGCGACACGACGTAATCATTGTGCAGATCGGCGAATCGCTCGACATCTTCGGCCGTGTTGATGCCGAAGACCTTCATCGAATAGAGAAATTCGGCCATCAGATAGGTGGGCTCCGAGCGCAACTGCGCCAGATGTTTCTCATCCTTGCTGGCCGAGGCGGCGCAGACGCGGTCGGAAAACCCGATCCTTGCCGCGCGCACCTGCTCCAGCAGGCTGACATCGAGCGCCAGTTCGTCACCGTTCCAGTCCAGCATAGGCTTCCCTGCCAGTAAAACTTCAAGACGATAAACTTGTACTATTGCCGACGCCGATCTCCAAATCGTTTGGAAAGCAACGCCTTGCTGACGAGCCGCTTCTATCCTAACATTTTAAGGACTTGGGGCATGATGCCGAAAGTTGTGAACGGTTTTCCGACGACATCATTCTCTCGCTCTCTAATTGTGAACAGGCTTCAGATTGAGGCCCCATGGCCAAAATGATCCTGTTTCGGGGTTCACGGCAATGCGCAGTTTCAGCTCGCATATTCTGATGGCCGCAGCGATCGCAATCGCCTGGCCTGTCCTCGCCAAAGACACTGTGATGATCGAGCTTCCGAGCGGCGACGGCGCCCGTTCGGTCGGCATCATTTCCGCCAATGAGGAGGTCGAGGCGTCCGGACCGGCGGCGATCACCGTCGGCGACGACGGTACCGTCTACATCCTCGACCAGAACAATGGCCGCGTGCTCGCCGTCGACGGCGAACGCTCGCAGGCCGATCCCGAGATCCTGCCGCTGCCGGAGAATACGGCGCCGGAGGATCTCGCCGTCGTCCATAACGAACTCTACCTCTGGTCCGACGGGATCGTGCCGCTCGAGCGCGCCACCGGCGCCGATGGCCGCTCGCAGACCCTTCGCGCCATCGACGGCGGCGATGCCGACGATTACACCCGCTCGGTCTTTGCCTCGATGGGCTCGGTGCCGCCCGGCCCGCTGAACAGCATCATCGACGAGATCGGCCGTAGCACCAGCCGGCCGCCAGCCCGCCCGCCGGTGGTCCAATACGTGCCGAGCCGCGGGCTCGGCGATATCGTTGCAGAAGTCTCGGCGGCAAACGACAAGGCGGAGATCCTGCTGCGGCGCGCGAGCTCGGAGGAGAATTTCCTCTCGCTTCAGCTCACCGGGGAAAACCGCATCGGCACCGTCGAACTGCTCGACATCGACACGACGGGCAGACCCTATGCGCTGGTCGAGCTCGTGCCTGCCGACCGGCCGGAACGGACGGGCATGCTGGTGGTGCGCTTCAGGCCGAACGGCGTGCTGGAGCGCGTTTACGACCTGCCGATCGAACCCGGCACGGTCTTCTCGCGGCGCTTCGTGGCGATCGGCCCGCGCGGCGACGTGCTGTTTCTGCGCTCTGGGGAAAGCCGGGCGCAGGTGCTGAAACTCGAGGGGCGCGAGCCGGGCCGCAAGCTTGCCGTCGCCAGGCCGGCGAAGCCAGCAATTGCGGCCAAACCCGGAAAGGGACCTAAGGTCGCCATCCTGCCGAAATCGCGCGGCGACGTTATCGAGCGGGCGATCGGCTTCGAGACGCTGAACTGGCTGGTGACGCCGGCGGCCTATGGCAAGGACCCGGGGCCGGCTTGCGTCAACATGAACCGCCTGCGCCGGCCATTCTACCTGTTCGGCAAACGCGGCCAGACGGTGAAGGGCGTGCCATATTGCTGGGGCTGCAAGACGCCGCTCGAGGACTTCACCGAGGGTGTCGTCGACGGCCAGACGGCCGGCAACGTCTGCACCAAGAGCGCGCCGCAATCCAATATTCTCGGCGTCGACTGCTCCGGTTTCGTCAGCGAAGCCTGGGGGCTGAAGATGCATGTCTCGACGCGGGCGATCCCGAGCATTACGAGGCGGCTTTCCGATCCCTGGTCGCTGCAGCCGGGCGACGCGCTGAACCGGCCGGGTTCGCATGTGATGCTGTTCATGCGCTTCACCGAGGACCGCAAGGTGGAGGTGATGGAGGCGACGCCGAACGCGTGCAAGGGCCGCGTCTGCCGCAACACCTATTCACTCGGAATCCTGCTGCTGCGCGGCTACCAGCCGGTGCGCTTCAAGGGGCTGGACGGCTGAAGGGCGGGGCGGGTTTTATAGCTGGGCGCAAACATGCGTTGCGTCCAGCAAGGGCGTCCGGATCAGATTGTCACTGAACCTCTTCCAACACGAAATTCGGAAGTCCGATCGCGGGCCGCGCCTTTGCAGCGTCGACCGAAATCGCCGCGACTGCAGCGGCTGCCGCTGGTGAGGCCAGCGAAAGCTCATCCGGTATCGAAATCATTCTGATATCGAGCTTGGCGTAGTCCACCGTGTAGTATCCGGTTGCATCCTGAGATAGGACATCCGGCCTGATCAGCAGCAGATCCTGCGCCATCGTGCCGACAAAGAGCGGTCCGCCCCAGATGTAGCGGAATGCATAGATCGGGATGCCGGCAGGGGAAATGCCGAGGCGACGAATATCCGTCTTCAGACGCCGATCCGACGAATTCCACCCACCGGGATCGCTGGGACCGCTGTCGCCGGAGTCGCTGCCGGAACTATCACTGCCGGAACCGCCGCCGCCCATTCCGGACGAGCTGCCTGAGCTGGAATCTTTATCCGAACGCGCAAAAGTCGACTCCTGGTCATTACTTTTTGCGACGACCCTTTTCACGGTCGGCGTCTTTTTGCGCGCCGGCTGCGCCGGCTCCTGATTGGCGAAGAGCGTCCTGCCGCCGGGGTCGAAGATACAGCCCTGCAGCACGACGCCGGAGCCTGAAATGAAGGTCGAGCAGAGCAGTACACGGATGAAGACTTTGCTGGTCATGTCAGGCGCCCCCGGATCACCGTTTAAAAAAGATCATATCGCGGATTTCGCTTTGCCCAGGTCGCCTTCGCAAGAAGCGTCAGCTTCTCGTTCAGCGACTTCGTCTTCGGCAGAGCCTTCAGTTCCTGTGCAGTCAATTCGGCCGAAAACGCTTCTGCGGCCTTCTTTTTGGCAGGCTCCGCCAAGGATGCGAGCTCCTTGTCGGACTGCTTTTTGGGATCGCCGGTTCCGGGGCGGTTGAGCGCGCTTGCAAGAGCGAAGTAGTGAGCGGCGGTCACCAGGCTGTCGGCATCCGAACCGTCGGCCTTGGCCATTTTGGCCCGTTCGAACGCGCTCCAATAATCGCCGCGCTCGGCGCCCATTTCCAGCCAGGAGAGGGCTGCAGCCTCGTCCTTAGGTACCCCCAACCCGTCTCTGTACATAATGCCGATGTTGCGCGGCGCATAAGGCTGGCCGCCGTCCGCCGCCTTCTTGAAAAGCTCCAGCGCCTTCTCGAGGTCCTGCGGCACGCCTTTGCCGGCGCGATAGATCATCCCGAGGCTGTTCATCGAATAGATGTCGTCTCTCTTGAGACCTGACTCGTAAAAGCGAATGCCGCGTTCCATATCGGCTGGGACGTTGACGCCGTTCGAGAAGATGTAGCCCAGTTCGTTCATTGCATAGGTGTGGCCGAGGTCGGCTGCCTGGAGCATAAGCTTCAGGCCTTCCTCGGTGTCGGCTTTCACACCGCGTCCATAAAACAAGCTTTTGCCATAGGCATAGAGCGCGTAGGGATCCCCCTTCTTCGCACCGATCGCGGCGATCTCGCTCGATTTGCCGAGATTTGCCGGGACGGAGGCTCCGACGAGATAGAGCGAAGCGAGTTCGGAAATCGCCCTGATATGGCCGGCATCCATCGCCTTCTTGATCGTCGCAAAGGCCGTCTTGGCGTCGCGGTTGGCAAGCTGGGCGCGGCCGAGCTGATAGACGAAGCGGGCAATCCCGGGATAGGCCTTCACCGCATCATCGCAGGCAGGTAGCGCGACGGCCGGATCGATTTCGTTCGGCAGCTTGCCCGCGGTCACGCCCTGCAGATCGAGGGGGGCGGCGGCTGCGCTATCGCAGGCGTCAAGCGTCGGTTTGAAGGTGACGGTGGCGGCCGGCAGGTCGTCATTGGCGGCCTGCAGCGTCAGGGCGAAAGGCTGGTTTTCGGTGCCGATCTGCGGCTCGTAGGAAAGCGCCGGAATATCGGCGGCTTCAAGCATGTGGCCGGGGCCGATCACCCGGTCGCCGGCACGCAGTGTCCCCTTGTCGGGCAGGGCCGCGACCTTGAAGGTCATCTCCGCGGCCGATGCCGGTACTTCAGGCAGACGGGCTTCGACGGGACCGACGCCGATCGTCGTGTCGACGTCGCGCGGCAGCGATTTCAGATAGGCGCCGGCATCGGCAAGCCGCGCCTGCTTCTCCTGCTCGAGTTGGGCGAGCTTGGCGCCGGCATCGGCCGAGACGGTGATGGCGACGACGCCCTGCGTCGCCTGGCCATAGGGATCGCTGACCGTATAGCCGATCAGGCCGACCGTTCCGGCGGCAACGCCCGATGAATCATAGCTCAGCGCCGTCAGCGCCGCGGCCGGCAGCTTGGCACCCTGCTCCACCGGCTTGCCGTCGAAACTGAGCTTGCCGGTCTGGGGAAGCTGGTTGAGCGTGACAAGCAGCGCCGAGCCGGTTTCGTCATGCGGCGGAGCGATCGGCAGCTGGGTCGCGGCCGCCCCCTCCGGCACGCTCACCTGCTGCATCGGTTCGACGCTCGGCGGCGGCGGGGCCGGGATGAAATAGAAGCTGTCCATCAGCGAGGAATTTTCCCAGGGGACCTGCTTGCCATTGGTCATGGCGATCACGTCGCGGCGCACATCGGTCAGGACCTGGCGGATTTCCTTGTTCGGCTCGCTGGCGCGCTTGATGAAGGATTCGGAATAGGGGCTGAGCGCCCCCTCGCCGTCGAGCGCCACCTGGCCCGGCTCCGTCGAGAAGGCGATCAGGCTGCCGAGATCGCTGTCGATGCGCGCCAGCCCGCGCGTCGCGCCGACCGGTTCCAGCTTTTCCGCCATCCAGAATTTCTGCGTATTGAACGGGTTGTTGCGGCAGGCATCGAGAAAGATCAGCTGCACGCGCGAGTTCTGCTTGAGATGGTTCAGGATGAGGTCGAGCGGCATGGTCTGCGTCTCGACGTCATAGGGCGTTTCCAGCGTGGCATCGACCGGCACGATGAAATTCTGGCCGCCGACCTGGATGCCGTGGCCGGAATAATAGATGAGACCGGCCTCGGCATTATGGGTCGAGCGCAGAAAACTGCGCACCGTATTCTCAAGTCCGATGCGGTCGACATTGATCCCGATCGTCACATCGAACCCGGCCCTGCGCAGCGTGTTGGCGACTTCCTGGACATCGTTTGCGGGATTGGGCAATGAGGGCAGCGTCTTGTAGACGGAGTTGCCGACGATCAATGCAACCCGCCGGCCATCCTGATCACCGGATGCGGCGGCAGCGGGTTGTTCAAACCCGAGAAAGACCAATGCCGTCAGGAAGATCAGCAATATAGCCGCAAAGCGGTTCTTTCCGTGAAACTCGGGCATAGCTCCACCGCAGATAGTACTGGTTGGATGATTTATTGACCGACCGAATAAAAATATTCCTGCGACTGTAAAAAAGCAAGTTTGGTTACTTCCAAGGCAATTGGAGGGCTTCCAACAAATGTATCGTCAAGGGTCCGTAGCCACGTGCGGGCGCGAATGTGCCGGTCAATCGAAAGGACGAGGTCGATCGGATGGCTTCGCTGATCACTGCTCAAAAATTTAGCAAATGCCGCGAAGTGCACACAGTAACATGCAACCAAGGAACGGGGGCTAGAAAAATCAAAGATTTATAAGCTGGCACACCTCTTGCAAAGAATGTGCTGAGTTGGTGGCTAGGGTTCCGGCGCTTTTCTGAAGCGCGGCTGGTCCGAGAGCCACCACCGGCGGAGGAGAAATCCCGTCGGGTGCACGGCGGGACAAAAGCCCGGGAGACCTCGTAAGCCAAGGGATTGGTGGCACGATGGTCTTTGCCGATCCCTTTTGAAGAAAAGCAGAAGGGGAATTTCAATGCAGACTTTTTCGAAGATTGTTTCGACCACAGCGCTGGCGGTATCGCTGATGCTAGGGCCTGCTTCCGTCGCAGAGGCAGAACAGAAGAGCGAATTCAAGGTGGCCTGGTCCATCTATGTCGGCTGGATGCCCTGGGGCTACGCGGCCGACCACGGCATCGTCAAGAAATGGGCCGACAAATACGGCATCAAGATCGAGGTCACCCAGTTCAATGACTATGTGGAATCGATGAACCAGTACACGGCCGGCGCCTTCGATGCGGTGACGCTGACCAACATGGATGGCCTGTCGATCCCGGCCGCCGGCGGCGTCGACACGACGGCCGTGATCGTCGGCGACTTTTCGAACGGCAATGACGCCGTGATCCTGAAGGACAAGGCGAGCCTTGCCGATATCAAGGGCCAGAACGTCAACCTCGTCGAGTTCTCCGTCTCGCACTATCTGCTCGCCCGCGCGCTCGAAAGCATCAAGCTGGCGGAGCGCGACGTGAAGGTCGTCAACACCTCCGATGCCGACATGGTCGCGGCCTATAAGACACCTGATGTCACAGCCGTCGTCACCTGGAATCCGCTGGTTTCCACCATCCTCGAAGATCCCTCGGCCAAGAAGGTTTTCGACAGCTCGCAAGTGCCGGGCGAAATCATCGATCTGATGGTCGCCAATAGCAGCGTGCTGAAAGACAATCCGAATTTCGGCAAGGCGCTTGCCGGCATCTGGTATGAGACGGCAGCTCTGCTGCGGGCAGACAGCGCCGAGGGCAAGGCCGCCCGCGAGGCCATGGGCTCGGCGTCGGGCACCGATCTCGCCGGCTTCGAAGCCCAGCTTGCCGCCACCAAGCTCTTCGACCAGCCGGCCGATGCCGTTGCCTTCACCGCTTCGCCCAATCTGCCGAAGACCATGGATCTGGTGCGCAACTTCCTCTTCGAGAAGGGACTGCTCGGTAATGGCGCGCCATCCGCCGACGTTATCGGCATCGAAATGCCTGATGGCAAGGTGTTGGGCGATACTGGCAACGTGAAGCTGCGCTTCACCGAGGCCTATATGAAGGCCGCCGCCGACGGTTCGCTCTGATCGCAACGGGGGCGCGGTCTGCCCGCGCTTCCTCCCCTTCATCAGCGGAGCATTTCCCATGCGTTGGATCAACACGAGGCCGAGCCGGGGCGCCCAGTTCGCCTTGACGATGCTGCCCTTCGTGCTGCTTGCCCTTGCCTATGCCTTCGGCTCGGCCGCGCGACTGGCGGATAACGCCAATGACAAGCTTCTGCCGAGCCTTGCCGGCTTTGCCGACGCGATCAATCGTCTGGCCTTCGTCGCCGACCCGCGTACCGGTGAATTTCTGCTCTGGTCGGACACGGGCGCGAGCCTCATCCGCCTGCTCTCCGGCCTCAGTATTTCGACTGCGGTGGCGCTCGTTATCGGCATGCTGATCGGCATGCTGCCCTATCTCAGGGCGCTGCTCGCTCCTTTCATCGCCGTCATTTCCATGGTGCCGCCGCTGGCGCTGCTGCCGATCCTCTTCATCGTCATGGGACTTGGCGAGACGTCGAAGATCGCCCTCATCGTCATCGGCGTCGCGCCGACGATGATCCGCGATCTGGCGCTGAAGGCGGTGGAATTGCCGCGCGAACAGATCGTCAAGGCCGAGACGCTCGGCGGCTCCTCCTGGCAGATCGGACTGCGCGTCGTGCTGCCGCAAATCCTGCCGCGGCTGATCACCTGCCTCAGACTGCAGCTCGGCCCGGCCTGGCTGTTCCTGATCGCAGCCGAGGCGATCTCGTCGGATTCAGGCCTCGGCTACCGCATCTTCCTCGTCCGCCGCTATCTCTCGATGGATATCATCTTCCCCTATGTCGTCTGGATCACCCTGCTTGCCGTGGTCATGAACGCCCTGCTCGATCGCCTGCGCATCGCCGTCTTCCCCTGGTCGGAGCTGGAGAAGCAGGCATGAGCGAGTTGAAGATCGAAAGGGTCTGGAAGGAATATGGCGACCAGATCGTGCTCGAAAATGTGTCCCTGACCGTCGCCTCGCGTGCCTTCGTCGCCCTTGTCGGGCCCTCCGGCTGCGGCAAGACCACCTTCCTACGGATGCTGCTCGGACAGGAGCAGCCGACAAAGGGCAAGATCCTGCTCGACGGCGAGCCTCTGCCGTCGGAACCAGGTCCGGACCGTGGCGTCGTCTTCCAGCGCTATTCCGTATTTCCGCACCTGACGGTGCTCGGCAATGTGCTGCTCGGCAAGGAATTTTCCGCTGCGCGCCACAAGGCCAGGCTCTTCGGCGCCGCACGCCGCAATGCGATCGAAGAAGCGCGCCAGTTGATTGCCGAGGTCGGGCTCGCCGGTTCAGAGAACAAATATCCGGCCCAGCTTTCCGGCGGCATGCAACAGCGCCTGGCGCTCGCCCAGGCGCTCATCATGAAGCCGAAGGTGCTGCTGCTCGATGAACCCTTCGGCGCGCTCGATCCCGGTATTCGCGCCGAAATCCACACGCTGATGAAGCGACTCTGGCATGAAACGCAGATGACCGTCGTCATGGTTACCCATGACATGCGCGAGGCGTTCACGCTCGCAAGCCGCGTCGTCGCCTTCGAACGCCGCCGCGACCGGCCGGAGGAGAAGGAGCGTTACGGCGCCACCATCACCAAGGATATTGCCATCTGGCCGCCGCGCCTTGCCGGGCAGCCATCGATCTTCAGCCCCGACCGGGACGGCCCGGTCGCTTCCCTGGGGCGCAGCCGGGACGACCTGGCATCATCAGGAGAGACGCTATGATGCATGTGAGGCGATCGCCCGAAGAAATTGCCGCCAATCGCGCGCGTTACGAGGAGCACCAGAAAAAGGGTCTGGAATTTGCGCCCAAAGCCCTGCCCGGCCCAAGCCCGCTGCCGGCACCGGCCATCGATGCCGCCGCGATCATTCATCAGGAGACCATACCGGGCGGCTGGTACTGGTCGACGAAACTCTGGCGCGGCGAGGCGATCCGCGTCGACCAGGGCGAGGGCAATTCCACCGTGGCGCTCGTCGCCTGGAATGCCGAGGATGCGAGCGAGCGGATCAATCTCGTCGATACCGCCAAGGTCCAGTGGACGACGGCGCTCGGCAAAGGGCGTGTGATCTTTTCCGACATGGGCCGCGTCATGTTCTCGATAATCGAGGACAGCTCCGGCGCCCATGACTGCCTGATGGGCGGCTCGACGGCGGCGTCGAACGCCGCGAAATATCCCGGCGAAAAAACGCGCAACACCCGCGACAATCTCATCCTCGTCGCAGTCAAGCTCGGCCTCGACAGGCGCGATATACCCGGCATCCTCAACCTCTTCGCACCGGTCCGCCTGGCCGAGGCCGGTGGTTTCGGCTGGCAGGGCAAACGCTCCAACAGCGGCGATTATGTCGAACTGCGTGCCGAGATGGACATGCTGGTCGGCTTTTCCACCTGCCCGCATCCGCTTGACCCGGATCAGACCTACCAGCCGAAGCCCGTCGTCATCACCCGCTACAAGGCGGCAGTCCCGGCTGCCGATGATCTTTGCCGCGCGGCAACGGCCGAAGCCGTGCGCGGTTTCGAGAACAACGCCCTGATGCAGGCCTGAGGAGAAGACGATGTCCGATTTCATCCAGACCTCTCTTGCCCGTACTGTTCAGAATGCTGTGCAGGATCATTTCATTCCGGCCGAAGCCCCATGGTCCGGCGTCGTGCGCAAGGGCCAGACGATCCGCATCGAGGACAGTCTTGGCCAGCAGGCGATCGACACGCTCTTCTATCGTGCCGACGATTTCGCCGAGCGCTATTCCAATCAGGATACGATGCGCATGCAGGGCGCTGCCTATATCGGCATCGGCACGAAGATCATATCGAATGAAGGCAATGTGATGCTGACCATGACGGCTGACAGCTGCGGCCGCCATGACACGTCTGCCGGCGCCTGTTCCTGCGAGAGCAATACGGTGCGCTTCGGCCATGGCACGAAATACCTGCATGCCTGCCGCGACAACTTCGTCCTCGAGGTCAGCAAACACGGCATGGGCAAACGCGACATCGTGCCCAACATCAATTTCTTCATGAACGTGCCGATCAAGCCGAATGGCGAGATGACCATCGTCGACGGTATTTCGGCGCCTGGCGACTATGTCGAACTGGTCGCGGAAATGGACGTGCTCTGCGTCATCTCCAATTGCCCGCAGATCAACAACCCCTGTAACGGCTTCGATCCGACGCCGATCCGGGTGCTGATCTGGGACGGCGAGGCCTGAGCATGTTCAAGAAAGTCCTGATCGCCAACCGGGGCGAAATCGCCGTGCGGGTTATCAAGACGCTGCGACGGATGGGCATTGCCTCCGTCGCGGTCTATTCCGATGCCGACCGCTTCGCCAAGCCCGCGATGATGGCGGATGAGGCGATCCGTCTCGGGCCGGCGCCGGCCAGCGAAAGCTATTTGAATGTCGACGCCGTCATTGCCGCCTGCAAGGCGACGGGGGCCGAGGCGGTGCATCCGGGCTACGGCTTCCTGTCGGAAAATATCGGTTTTGCCGAGCGCCTTGCCGCCGAAGGCATCACCTTCATCGGCCCCCGGCCCGAGCACCTCTCTGCCTTTGGCCTGAAGCATACGGCCCGCGAACTCGCCAAGGCGAGCGGCGTGCCGCTGTTGCCCGGCACGAGCCTGCTTTCGAGCGCCGATGAAGCGCTCGCTGCGGCCGAAGAAATCGGCTATCCCGTGATGCTGAAAAGCACGGCCGGCGGCGGCGGCATCGGCATGCAGCTCTGTGCCGATGCCGAAAGCCTGAAGGCGTCCTTCGAAAGCGTGCAGCGTACGGCGCGGGCAAGCTTCGGCGATGCACGCGTCTATATCGAGCGTTTCGTGGCCGAGGCACGGCACGTCGAAGTGCAGATCTTCGGCAACGGCCAAGGCAAGGTCATCGCGCTCGGCGAGCGCGATTGCTCGCTGCAGCGGCGGAACCAGAAGGTGGTCGAGGAGACCCCGGCCCCCGGACTTTCGGCCGCGACCCGCGCCCGCCTGCATAAGTCGGCCGTCGATCTTGGTGCCGTGGTCTCCTACGAGTCCGCCGGCACCGTGGAATTCATCTACGATCCCCAGCGCGATGAATTCTACTTCCTTGAGGTCAACACCCGCCTGCAGGTCGAACATCCCGTCACCGAAGCTGTGTTCGGCATCGATCTCGTCGAATGGATGATCCGTCAGGCGGCCGGCGAGGACGTACTCTCGGGCGCCGAGGCCCTGCAGCCGAAGGGAGCGGCGATTGAAGTACGTGTCTATGCCGAGATGCCGCATGCCGATTTCCGCCCGAGCGCCGGGCTGCTGACGGAGGTGTCCTTCCCGCAATATGGGCGCATCGACGGTTGGATCGAGACCGGCGCCGAGGTCACGCCCTTCTACGATCCGATGCTCGCCAAGGTGATCGTGTCAGCCCAGGACCGCCCGGCGGCGATCGAAAAACTCAAGGCGGCACTTGGCGAAACATCGATATCGGGCATCGAAACCAATCTCGACTATCTCAGGGCCATAGCCAGCTCCGAACTTCTGGCGAGCGGCAAGGTGGCGACAACGGCGCTGCGCGACTTTTCCTTCGTGCCTGATGTCATCGAGGTGATTGCGCCGGGCGCGCAATCGAGCATTCAGGAATTGCCGGGCCGGCTTGGCCTCTGGCATGTCGGCGTGCCGCCGAGCGGGCCGATGGATGAGCGTTCCTTCCGCCACGCCAACCGTCTCGTCGGCAATGGCGACAAGGTCGCAGCCCTGGAGCTGACGGTTTCCGGCCCGGTGCTGAAATTCCATACCGACATAGTGGTCGCGCTTGCCGGTGCCGGGATGGCGATGAGCGTCGACGGGGTGAGATTGCCGCATGGCATGGCCGTGACCATTCGTGCCGGCCAGACCCTCGTCATCGGCAGCATCGATGGACCGGGGCAGAGGGCTTACCTCGCCGTGGCCGGCGGTTTTGCCGCCCCCGTCGTGCTCGGCTCGCGCGCCACCTTCGGTCTTGGCCAGTTCGGCGGCAACGCCACCGGCACCTTGAAGACCGGCCATGTGCTGCATCTTGCCCGTCAGGCGGCGGCCGAAGTGCCGAAGCCGGCGACGGAGCCGGCAGAGCTGACGCGCGAATGGCAGGTTGGCGTCGTCTACGGCCCGCATGGCGCGCCTGATTTCTTTCAGGACGGCGATATCGAGATGTTGTTTTCGACCAGCTACGAGGTGCATTTCAACAGCGCCCGCACCGGCGTTCGGCTGATCGGTCCCGCGCCGAAATGGGCGCGCAGCGATGGCGGCGAGGCTGGCCTTCATCCCTCCAACCTGCATGACAATGCCTATGCGATCGGAGCCATCGATTTCACCGGCGACATGCCGATCATTCTGGGGCCTGACGGCCCGAGCCTCGGCGGCTTCGTCTGCCCGGCGGTGATCGCCCGAGACGAACAATGGAAGATGGGCCAGTTCAAGCCGGGTGATCGCATCCGCTTTCATCCCGTCGCTCGGTCCGAAGATCCCATCGCCGGCCCGGCGGTGCATCGGGCGAAACAGGATGCCGGCTCGCCTATCGTCGGTAAACGTGACAACGGGCCTGTCTCCGTCGTTTATCGCCGCCAGGGCGATGACAACCTGTTGGTCGAATACGGGCCGATGACGCTCGATATCGCCCTGCGGCTGAGGGTGCATCTGCTCATGAAGGCCGTCTCGCAGGCCCGTCTGCCCGGCATCGTCGATCTCACGCCCGGCATCCGCTCGCTGCAGATCCATTATGACGGCACGACGGTAACCCGCAAGCGCCTGCTCGGCCTGCTGGCCGAAATCGAAGCGAGCCTGCCGGCGGCCCAGGACGTCACCGTGCCGAGCCGCATCGTGCATCTGCCGCTTTCCTGGAACGACCCGGACGCGGAACTTGCGATGCGCAAATATCAGGAACTCGTGCGGCCGAATGCGCCTTGGTGCCCTGACAACATCGAGTTCATCCGCCGCATCAACGGGCTGGCAGACGAACAGGCCGTGCGCGACGTCGTCTTCGATGCGAGCTACCTCGTGCTCGGCCTCGGCGACGTCTATCTCGGCGCACCGGTGGCGACCCCGGTCGATCCGCGCCATCGGCTGGTAACGACGAAGTACAATCCCGCCCGCACCTGGACGCCTGAAAATGCCGTCGGCATCGGCGGGGCCTATATGTGCATCTACGGCATGGAAGGACCCGGCGGCTACCAGCTCTTCGGGCGCACCATCCAAGTCTGGAATACCTGGCGCCAGACGCCGGTCTTTGCCAAGGGCAAGCCGTGGCTGCTCGACTTTTTCGATCAGATCCGCTTCTTCCCGGTCAGCCATCAGGAATTGGCGGAAGCCCGCAGCGCCTTTCCGCATGGCGGTTATCCCGTCAAGATCGAGGAGACGGAATTTTCCTACGCCGCCTATGAGCAGGAATTGCAGGCGAATGCCGCCTCGATCGCGGCCTTCAAGGCACGCCAGCAGGCCGCCTTCGACGCCGAACGCCAGCGCTGGAAGGAGGCCGGTCTCGACAGCTTCGTTACCGACGAAGGCACCGGCGAAAGCCCGGCTGGAGACATCCCTGAAGGCTGCTTCGGCGTTGCAAGCGCCGTACCCGGCAATATCTGGAAACTGCTGGTCGAGCCGGGCGCACCGGTCGCGGCCGGCGACACGCTTGCCATCATCGAATCCATGAAAATGGAAATCAACGTCACCGCACATGCGCCAGGCCGTGTCCGCGATCTGCGCGCCGGGCCCGGACGAAACGTCAAAGCGGGCGATATCATTGTTGTTCTTGAGGAGTGCTGACCCATGCTGCCGACCATTCTTGATCTGACCAGCCTTCGCGCAGCCTATGAGGCAGGCAAAAGCCCGCTCGATATTATCGAGATCGTCATTGCCCGTCGCAATGACGCGACGGATCCCGCTATCTTCATCACGCCGGCGCCTGATGAAGCCTTGCGGGCCGAGGCACGAGCTCTGATGGAACGGGCGCCTGATCCCAACAGCCTGCCGCTTTGGGGCATTCCCTTCGCGGTGAAAGACAATATCGACGTGGCGGGACTGCCGACGACAGCCGCCTGCCCTGCCTTTTCCTACCGGCCGGAGACGGACGCAACCGTCGTCGCGAGGCTGCGGGCTGCAGGCGCGATCGTCATCGGCAAGACCAATCTCGACCAGTTCGCCACCGGTCTTAACGGCACGCGCTCGCCCTACGGAGCCCCACGCTCGGTCTTCGACAAGAACTATGTGTCGGGCGGCTCGAGTTCCGGCTCGGCGGTTGCCGTCGCCTCGGGCCTGGCAAGCTTCGCGCTTGGCACTGACACGGCCGGCTCCGGTCGCGTGCCGGCGGCTTTCAACAATCTCGTCGGCATCAAACCGACTCCGGGGCTGGTGCCAAATGTCGGGGTCGTGCCGGCCTGCCGCAGCGTCGATGTCGTCACCATCTTTGCCCCGACGGTCGGCGACGGCGTCGCGATCCGCAAGGTGATGGAAGGTTACGATGCCGCCGATCCCTTCTCGCGCAAGGCGGTTCCGGCCAGCCTGCCAGCCTCCGGTCTGCGGATCGGTGTGCTCGACGGAGCCGAGCGGGAATTCTTCGGCAACAGGCAAGTCGAAGCTCTCTATGACGCCGCGATCGAAAGGGCGCGCGCGCTCGGTGCCACCATCGTTCCCTTCGACTATGCACCATTTCGGCAGGCAGCAGAGCTGCTCTACAACGGTCCCTGGGTCGCCGAGCGGCTGGCGGCGGTGAAGGATTTTCTGGCCACGAATGGCCCGGACTTCGATCCGACGGTTCGCACCATTATCGAGGGCGCGAAAGCCTATGACGCCGTCGCCGCTTTCGAAGGCAGATACAAGCTCGAGGCGCTGCGTCAGAAGACCGTGAAGGAATGGGAAAAGGCTGATATCCTGATGCTGCCGACCTCGCCGACCACCTACACGGTCGACGAGATGATGGCGGATCCGATTGTGAAAAACGGCCATTTCGGCCGGTACACCAACTTCGCCAATCTTCTCGGCTGCGCCGCGATCGCCGTTCCAGTCGGCTTCGACGCCGACGGTCATCTCCCGGCCGGCGTGACTCTGATTGGTCCGGCCTTTACCGACGACGCTCTCGGCCCCTTCGCCGATGCCATGCACCGTGCCGCGAACGCCGGCATGGGCAAGGACCGCCTCTCGGCAATCCCCGAGGCGATCCGCGTGCCGTCGGAAGATGACGGCTTGGTGCCAATTGTCGTCGTCGGGGCGCATCTGAGCGGCATGCCTCTCAACCACGAATTGACGCGACCGGGCGGCAGGCGCATCAAATCCTGCCGTACTGCACCGGATTACCGCCTCTTCGTTCTGCCGGGCACCGTCCCGCCGAAGCCAGGCCTGATCCGTGAACCCGGTTTTGACGGCAAGGGTCTCGAAGTCGAGGTGTGGAAAGTCACTCCGGAGGCTTTCGGGCGCTTTGTCCAGAACATCCCGGCCCCGCTCGGCATCGGCAAGGTCACGCTCGATGACGGTTCCCAGATTCCCGGTTTTCTCTGCGAGGCTCATGCCATCGAAGGCGCGCGCGAAATCACGGAATTGGGGGGCTGGCGCGCCTACGTCTCAGATCAAATGAAAAAAGCATGAAGCATCGTCTCAAAAAAATCCTGCTGGCGATACTTGCGGGCCTTGAGGCACGAAGTGCTTCAAGGCGGTTCGGCCACCGCAGGATTTCATGACAAGTCGGGGTCGAGACGATATCGCATTTGCTATAATTTTTGCTTCGACGCCTGAGGACGATCGCGAACAAGAAGTTCGCTGCGTTATGGACAAAGGCCAGCCGCTGCAGTTGCGGCGGCCATCGCTGTCCGCTTGTCGCAGACGACATGCAAGATTTCAGGTGCCTCGCGCGCTCGGCTCTCCGGTTGTTGCAAACACCGCGCTGGCATCGCTGACCATCACAACGTGGGAATAAGCTGCCTGTGCGGCAGCGATGCCATCCGCTCGCATGACGGCCATCACGATCCGACCGTGTTCCTCGTAGGACCTTGCCAAGCGACCGGGCAGCCGAAACTGCGCCCGCCGAAATGGGGCGAGCCGTGCCCGTGTCTGCGTCACCATCTCAAAGATGTGATCATTATGCGCCCCGCGATAAAGGCGGGTGTGGAATTCCGTGTTATGCGCCGAATACTCCTCTTCCGCGCCGGCATGCACGAGCCCCATTGAGGCCTTATGCTCCAACTCCAGCGTGCGCCGCTCGTCGACTGTCATACGCTCGGCCGAGAGCCTGGCGCAGATCGCTTCAAGTTCCGCCATCGCCTCGAACATCGAATGCAGATAGGTTTCGGTCACGGTGGTGACGACGGCGCTGCGGTTCGGCTCCCGGTCGACAAGCCCCATCGCCCCGAGTTCACGGAGCGCCTCGCGCACCGGTGTGCGCGACACTTCGAAACGAGCAGCCAGCGAGACCTCATCAAGCTTCTCGCCCGGCAGCATCTGTCCGGTCACGATCATGTCCGCGATCGCCCGCACCATCTGCTCGACGGTCGTCCCCGCTCTGATGATTTCTCTGCGCCTGATTTGCTTCAAGGAATGATTCTACATTTTTATGATTGCATACACATGCCCGCTCAAGCTGGCAAAGTCAAACATCAGTATATATGATTGATGTATCTAGCAAAAATGTATTCTGCACCATCGGATTCCCACCACTTCCAACCCAACGACCGAGATGTCGGACGATTTTATAGGCTATGCATATTTTTTCAGCTAATCTCAAGATGAAATTGCATGCACTTCTTGGATATCGGCCGCAGGCGTGACAATTTCACTCGTGAAATCAGTATAATAAAATCTGGCACGACCATTGCATACACTTTTCTGTAACCAATCGAAAACGGCAAAACCGCCGTCAGGGGAGCATTCCGATGACCAGACTCCTTTCCATGAAACGACGTCATTTTCTTCAGGCTTCCGCCGCCGCCACTCTCGTCGGCGCGGCGCCTGGTCTCCTCTCCTCCCGCGCGCTCGCGCAGACGGCCCTGACCGTCGGCTTCGTCTATGTCGGTCCCAAGGATGACTATGGCTACAACCAGGCGCATGCAGAGGGTGCTGCCGCCGTCAAGGCGGTGCCCGGCGTCACCGTCGTCGAGGAAGAGAACGTGCCCGAGACGGTGGACGTTCAGAAGACGATGGAATCGATGATCAATCTCGATGGCGCCACCCTGCTCTTCCCGACCTCCTTCGGCTATTTCGATCCGCATATGCTGGCCATGGCCACCAAATATCCGGACATCCAGTTCCGCCATTGCGGCGGGCTCTGGCAGGAGGGCAAGCATCCGGCCAATACCGGCTCCTATTTCGGCTATATTTTCCAGGGCCAGTATCTGAACGGCATCGCGGCCGGCCATGCGACGAAGAGCAAGAAGATCGGCTTTGTCGCCGCCAAGCCGATCCCGCAGGTGCTGCAGAACATCAATGCCTTCCTGCTCGGCGCACGCGCAGTCGATCCGACCATTACCTGCCAGGTGATTTTCACCGGCGAATGGTCGCTTGCGGTCAAGGAGGCGGAAGCCACCAACGCGCTGGTCGATCAGGGCGCGGACGTCATCACCTGCCATGTCGACAGTCCAAAGGTGGTCGTGGAAACCGCCGCCGGCCGCGGCGCCTTCGTCTGCGGCTACCACGCCAATCAGAGCCCTCTTGCGCCGGAGAAATACCTCACGGGCGCTGAATGGGCCTGGGGCAATGTCTATGGCGACTTCGTCAAGAAGGCGCAGGCCGGCGAAAAGCTCGGCAATTTCGTGCGTGGCGGCCTGAAGGACGGTTTCGTCAAGATGAGCGCGCTCGGCTCCGGCGTTTCCGAAGCGGGCCGCAAGGCATTCGAGGCGACGCATGCCGAAATGATGAAGGGCGGCTTCTCGGTCTTCAAGGGGCCGCTGAAGGATAACAAGGGCAACACCGTCGTCGCGGCCGACAAGAGCTACGCCGAAGACGCGATCGAGCTCGAAAGCATGAACTATCTGGTCGAGGGCGTCGTCGGGTCCACGGCGTAAACCGCGTGAGGGAGAAGCGCCATGACCGTTCAGGCCAATGATCCCGCAATATCAGTCGCTTCCGACAACCCAGCCGCGCTACGCCCCGTGCTCGAATGGATCGCACGCAGGGCCGAACCTGTGGTCATCGGCCTTGCGGCCATCCTCATCGGGCTCGGGCTCTTCTCCCTCTTCATCCTGGCGATCGGCAAATCGCCGGCCATGCTCTTCCAGCTCATGTATACCGGCGGCTTCGGCAGCTGGTTTTCGGTGCAGAACAGCTTAAGCCGTGCCGCACCCCTTCTCCTGACGGCACTCTGCGTCGCCCTGCCCGCCCGCCTCGGCCTCGTCATCATCGGCGGGGAAGGAGCGGTCGTGCTGGGCGGCGTTGCCGCCGCAGCCATGGCCATGCCGCTTGTCGGCGCGGCCCCCGTGTTTCCCACTCTTGTTCTGATGGCGATTGCCGCCATGGTCGTCGGCGGCATCTGGATCGGCTTTGCCGGCTTCCTGCGCCATTACCGCGGCGTCAACGAAACCATTTCTTCGCTGCTGCTCTCCTATATCGCCATTGCCCTGATGAACCAGTTCGTCGAGGGGCCGCTACGCGATCCGGCCAGTCTCAACAAACCCTCGACCAAGCCGCTGCCAACCGAATACATGCTGGGCAACATTCCCGGCATGGATGTGCATTGGGGCCTCGTGATCGGCATGCTCGCCTGCATCCTCTCCTGGATATTGATCGAGGTGACGAGCTTCGGTTTCGCCGCCCGCATCGCCGGCGGTAACGTGCGCGCCGCCCAGATCCAAGGTCTGCCGGTCGGAAGGCTGATCGCAGGCTTTTCCGCGATTGCCGGCAGTTTCGCAGGTCTTGCCGGCATGATCGAGGTCGTGGCCGTCCAGGGGAGCGCCAATGCCTCGCTCGCCGCGGGTTATGGCTATACCGGCATCCTCGTCGCCTTCCTCGCCCGCCACAATCCGCTGGCGATCATCCCGGTGGCGATCCTGCTCGGGGGCATCGATGCTTCCGGCGGCCTCATCCAGCGCCGCATGGGCCTGCCCGATGCCACCGTGCTGGTGCTGCAGGGTACGCTCTTCATCATCATCCTCTTCTGCGAGACCTTCTACGGGCGCTTCAAGATCTTCAATCCCGACCTCTGGAAAAGGAGCCTCTGATGGAAGAGACGGGCATCGGCATCTGGGGCGTGCCGCTCGCGATCCTGGCGGGCGCCATCCGCGTATCCACCCCCTTCATCTTCGTCAGCCTCGGCGAGACGATCACCGAGCGCTCCGGCCGCATCAATCTCGGCCTGGAAGGGACGCTCGTCTTCGGCGCGATGACGGCCTACGCCGTGGCCGTCATGACCAACTCGCCCTGGCTCGGCGTGCTCGCCGCCATGGCGACCGGCGCCATCTTCGGTCTCGTTCACGGCTGGATCTGCAAATGGCCGAAGGTGAACGACATCGCGATCGGCATCGCCATGATGCAGTTCGGCCTGGGCCTCGCCTTCTTCCTCGGCAAGTCCTTCATTCAGCCTGCAGCGCCGCATCTGCCGTCGATTCCCTTCGGTTTCTGGTCGAGCCTGCCGCAGATCCAGGCAGCGCTGAACATCAATGTTCTCTTCATCCTGGGGGCCTTGCTGGCCTTCACCCTCTGGTGGGCCTTCCGGAATACGCGGCTGGGCCTCATCCTGCGCGTCGTCGGTGACAGCACGGATGCGGCGCGCGCCATGGGCATCAATCCCGATCGGGTGCGCCTGCTGGCCACTGCCGTCGGCGGGTCGCTGGCGGCGATCGGCGGCGCCTACCTGTCGCTCTATTATCCCGGATCGTGGAACGAGGGCATTTCTTCAGGCCAAGGCTTGATGGCCGTCGCACTCGTCATCTTCGCCCGCTGGAACCCAATCGGCTGCTTCCTCGCCGCGCTGCTATTCGGCGGCGCCGGTGCGCTCGGGCCGGCGTTGCAATCGATCGGTGTGACCCAGGGCTATTATCTCTTCTATGCCGCGCCCTACGTGCTCACCCTCGTCATCATGATCGCGACCTCCTCACCGACACGTTCGCTTGCCGGTGCGCCGGGGGCGCTCTCGCTGACGAAGTGAGGCGGGAGCAGCTGATGTCCAACCGCGGCGCATTGAACGGATCGAAACGGTCGAACCGGCGGCAAAAATTCAAACTTGCGGCTGAATAGGAGAAGAAGACGATGGACGCCATGGTCGAGACCAAAGGACATTATATCGACGCCGATCCCTATCCCTGGCCCTATAACGGCGCCCTGCGGCCGGACAATACCGCCCTCATCATCATCGACATGCAGACCGATTTCTGCGGCAAGGGCGGTTATGTCGACCACATGGGTTACGATCTGTCGCTGGTTCAGGCGCCGATCGAACCGATCAAGCGCGTGCTGGCCGCCATGCGCGCCAAGGGCTATCACATCATCCACACCCGCGAGGGTCATCGCCCCGATCTCGCCGACCTGCCGGCCAACAAGCGCTGGCGTTCACAGCGCATTGGCGCAGGCATCGGCGATCCTGGCCCGTGCGGACGCATCCTCACACGCGGCGAACCCGGCTGGGACATCATTCCTGAACTCTACCCGATCGAAGGCGAGACGATCATCGATAAGCCCGGCAAGGGCTCGTTTTGCGCCACCGACCTGGAGCTGATCCTCAACCAGAAGCGCATCGAGAACATCATCCTCACCGGGATCACCACCGACGTCTGCGTTTCAACCACGATGCGCGAGGCGAACGACCGGGGCTTCGAATGCCTGCTGCTGGAAGACTGCTGCGGCGCGACCGATTACGGCAATCATCTCGCTGCCATCAAGATGGTGAAGATGCAGGGCGGCGTCTTCGGCTCCGTCTCCAATTCCGCAACGCTCGTGAGCCAGCTGCCATGAGCACGATCCGCGACACGCCACTCCCGCAGGCCGGCAAGGCCGTCGGCATCGATACTATGGACATGACAATGCGCTTCGGCAGCTTCACCGCGCTTGACCATGTCTCGATCAAGGTGCCAGCCGGTAGTTTCCATGCGCTGCTCGGCGAGAACGGCGCCGGCAAGTCGACGCTCGTCAAATGCATCATGGGTTTCTATCACGCGACAGCGGGCTCGCTCTCCATCGATGGCCGCGAAGTGGCGATCGCATCGCCAAGGGACGCGGCGACCTATGGCCTCGGCATGGTCTATCAGCACTTCACGCTGGTCCCGTCGCTAACGGGTGCCGAAAACCTCGTCATCAGCCGCGCCGAAGTCCCTGCTGTCATCAAATGGGCGAAGGAGCGGAAGGATCTCGCCGCCTTCATGGAGCGCATGCCCTTCCAGATCCCGCTGGATCGCCCGGTGAGCGAACTGGCCGCCGGCGAGAAACAGAAGCTCGAGATCGTCAAGCAGCTCTATCTCGGCCGCTCCTTTCTGGTCCTCGACGAGCCGACCTCGGTGCTGACGCCCGCAGAAGCCGACGAGATGCTCGGCCTGGTGCGCGGAATGACGGAGCGCGGCGAACTGACCGTGCTGATGATCTCCCACAAGTTCCATGAGGTGACGAAATTTGCCAATGCCGTATCGATTCTGCGGCGCGGCAAGCTTGTCGGCTCTGGAAAAGTTGGGGAAGTCTCCACGGCCGAGATGGCGACGATGATGATCGGCGACGTCAAGCTCGCCGAGCTCGACAGCCGCGTTCCCACCCCGCAGAGCGTCAAGCCGGTCCTCAAGGTCGAGCAGGTCAAGGCGCCTGACCGCTCGGGTCTCAAGACCATCGAAATCGACGAGCTCATGGTTCACGCCGGCGAGATCGTCGGCATCGCCGGGATATCAGGAAATGGCCAGAAGGAATTGACCGAAATCCTCGCCGGCCAGCGCCCAACGGAGACCGGCCGCGTTATCGTCAACGGCGACGCCTACCGCGCGACACGGCCCGAGACGCGCAAGAACAATGTCCGTTTTATTCCCGAGGAGCCGCTGCAGAATGCCTGTGCGCCGCGCATGACGGTCAGCGAAAATCTCGCCTTTCGAACGTTTGACCTCAAGGCAGATGGAAAGGACGCGATCTGGCTGAACAAGGGCAAGATGAGGAAGCGCGCCGCGGCGCTGATTTTCGATTTCAAGGTGAAGACAGCCTCGTCTGCCTCGCCGATCGCGGCACTTTCCGGCGGCAATGTGCAGCGCGCCGTGCTTGCCCGTGAACTCACCGGCAAGGTGGATCTGCTCATCGTCTCGAACCCGTGCTTCGGCCTGGATTTCTCGGCCGTCGCCGAAATCCGCGCCCGCATCATGAAAGCGCGCAATGCTGGCGCTGCCGTGTTGCTGCTCTCCGAGGACCTCGACGAGCTGCTGGAGATGTCCGATCGCATCATGGTGATTTCCGAAGGTAGGCTGGTCTACGAAACGCCGGCCCGCTCAGCCGACATCGGCGTGATCGGCGCCCATATGGCGGGGCATCACTGATGGCGGAGATCAAGGCAGAACCCTTCGCCTTTCCGGTGAAGCACGACCAGCTCGCCCTGATCGTCATCGACATGCAGCGTGATTTCGCCGAGCCCGGCGGCTTCGGCGCCAGCCTCGGCAATGATGTCAGCCGCATCACCAGGATCGTGCCCGATGTCAAACGACTCATCCAAGGCTTTCGTTATGCCGGGCTGCCGGTCATTCACACGATGGAATGCCATCGGCCCGATCTTTCGGATCTGCCGCCGGCGAAACGCGACCGCGGCAATCCGACACTCAGGATCGGCGACGAAGGCCCCATGGGCCGCATCCTGATCTCCGGCGAGCCCGGCACAGCAATTCTGCCGGAGCTTGCTCCGGTCAAAGGCGAGGTCGTCATCGAAAAACCGGGCAAGGGCGCCTTCTATGCGACCAAGCTCGGCGAAGTGCTGCAGCAGAAAGGTATCAAACAGCTGGTTTTCGCAGGCGTGACGACCGAAGTCTGCGTGCAGACCACCATGCGTGAGGCCAACGACCGCGGCTATGAATGCCTGCTCGCCGAGGAGGCCACGGAAAGCTATTTTCCGGAGTTCAAGGCCGCAGCCATCGCCATGATCCGCGCCCAGGGTGCAATCGTCGGCTGGACGGCTCATGTCGACGCCATATTGGAAAGCATCGCCCATGCCTGAAACAACCCGCGAATTGCTGACCTCAGGTGGCTGGAAGGATCTCGAGTTCGGCCCCTTCCGCGATCAGGTGACGATCCACTGGATCCGACCCTTTGAGGGTGATCAGCCAGGAGTAGCGCTGCTGAAATATGAAGCCGGCGCCGGCGTTCCCCGCCACCGGCATGATGGGCTCGAAACAATTCTCGTGCTCGACGGCGTGCAATCGGATGAAGCGGGCGATTACGGCCGCGGCAGCTACATTGTCAACGGGCCCGGCACCGAGCACTCGGTCTGGAGCGAAACCGGCTGCGTCGTCCTCATCCAGTGGGACCGGCCCGTCAGAATACTGGAAGAGAAAACAGTATGAAGCAAACGATACCACCGCGCGGCCGGGATTGGCAGATCGATGGAGTTGATAAAACTTCCGCTTCCAGTTCCAGCCCCCTTAGAATGACTTGCAGTTGAGCGGATTCGAACTGTCGTTAAACGGACATCTCGCATCATCAACGGTTAGGGCATTCCAAACGACATAGTGCAGTTTATCGGCGCCGCCTATTTCTGCTCCGCCTTTCCCGACGGCTTCGTGGCTGCCTCTACAGCGCCGCCCTGCAAATCCGCCTCGTCCCCGACAATGGCGGCGGCCTCGTCGAGCAGGACGTCCTTCGCCTTCTTGCGGGCATTTTCCATGGCGATATCGGCGCTCAGGCTGCGCTCATCCGCCTGCAGGCCGTCGTCGCCGGCAAGATCGTCGCCATCGCCGGCTTCGGCGCGCGCCTTGAACCGTGCTTCCCGGGCGGCCGCTTCCTTGCGGCGTTCGGCTTCGTTCAGGGAAACGACGCCCTTCTCGCGCTGCGCCTTCAGATCGGCGATGTCCTGCAGCAGACGCTGGAAATCCTGATCGCCCTTGATCCGCGTTTCATGGCGGCTCTGCAAAGCCGGCAGCAATGCCGTAACATCACCTTCCGGCGCATATTTCGCCGGCTTGATCTCCGCCCATGGCAGGGCATTGTCATAACTGGTCTCGCCGAAGTTCGCCAGATCCGACAGTCCCGGCAGGCTGATATCGGGGGTAACGCCGCGCAGCTGCGTCGTGCCGCCGTTGATCCGGAAAAACTGGGCGATCGTCACCTTCAGCTCGCCGAATTCGGGTTTGCTGTTGTGGACCACCTGGTCGAGATCGACGACCGTCTGAACCGTGCCCTTGCCGAAACTGGGCTCGCCGATGATCACGCCGCGGCCGTAATCCTGGATTGCCGCGGCAAAAATCTCCGAAGCCGAAGCCGAGCCGCGGTTGATCAGAACGCCCAATGGGCCCGTCCAGGCAGGCGTTTTAAGGTCGGCGCTCTTGACCTCAATCTTGCCGTTGCCGGCGCGCTGCTGAACGACCGGGCCCTTGCCGATGAAGAGGCCGGTGAGATCGATCGCCTCATCAAGCGAACCGCCGCCATTGTTGCGAAGATCGATGAGAACGCCGTCGACCTTTTCCTCGCTCAGTTCGCCGAGAAGCTTGGCGACATCGCGGCTGGCGCTCTTGTAATCCTTGTCGCCCTTGTTCTTGGCTTCAAAATCCTCATAAAAGACCGGCAGGGTGATGATGCCGATCTTGCGCGTGGTCTCGCCCGCCTTCACCGACAGCACGGTCTTCCTGGCGGCCTGCTTGTCGAGGCTGATCTTGTCGCGCACCAGGCTGACGACGCGATGCACGCCGTCGGCGCCGGCATCGGCCGGCAGGATGTCGAGCCGCACCACCGAGCCTTTCTTGCCGCGGATCATCTGCACGACCTCATCGAGACGGGTGCCCACCACTTCCTTGATCGGCCCGTCCTTGCCCTGGCCGACGCCGGTGATGCGGTCGCCGACGGCGAGCTTGCCGGAGAGCTGCGCCGGCCCCCCGGGCACGAGTTCGCGGATCGTCGTATAATCGTCCCGCTCCTGCAGAACCGCGCCGATGCCGAACAGCGACAGCTTCATCGAGACGTTGAAATCGGCCGAAGCAGTCGCACCGAAATAATCCGTGTGCGGGTCGATCGAATTCGAATAGGCGTCCATGAAGGACTGGAAGACGTCGTCGCTCTTGAACTTGTAAGCGCGCTCGAGCGTGTTCTCATAGCGTTTGTCGAGCGTCTCGCGAATGGCCGCATCGTCCTTGCCGCCGAGCTTCAACCGCAGCCAATCGTTTTTGACGCGCTTGCGCCAGAGATCGTTGCTTTCGGCTTCCGACTGCGGCCAGGGCGCCTTGTCGCGCAGCACTGCATAATCTTCCTTGCCGCTGAAGTCGAAGCCCTGCTTGAGCAGGCTGCGCGCATAGGTCATGCGGTCGACGACGCGCCGTTCATAGGCGTTGAAGATGGCAAAGGGGATCTTCAGGTCCTGCCGCTCGATGGCGTCGTCGATCTCGTTGCGGTCAGCCATGAACTTGTCGATGTCGGCCTGCAGGAAGAGCATGCGGTCGGGATCAAGCGACTTGATGAACTGATCCATCACCCTCGCCGAGAGAGCATCGTCGAGCGGAACCGGCTTGTAGCTGTATCGCGACAGAAATTGCGCGCTCAATTCAGCCGCCTGGGCCTGCCGCGTCAGCGGCTTCAAGACGGGTGGCGCTGCGACCTCGGCATAGGCGGACGGGGCGAGTGCAAGAAATGCACCGAGAAAAACATAGGCTATGCGCATTCAGTCTTGATCCAATTCTTAATGCCGAGGGTGGATGTATGAACTAAGTGAGGCAATTGTGGTTTTTTGGCAAGCAGGGGAGAATTGTTGGCCCACGAAGCCAGAAAAAACGATCCGGCGACGAGTATTGCGGTGGCGGGCACAAATCGCACCCACGGGCGCTCGCAAAGTTTGGGTTGACCGCTTTCGGCGGCGAGGCGACAGTTGAGCAGCAGCAAGGCAGGAGGAACATGATGGACGAGCAAGACCGCTGGCGCCAGATGGCAAGCGCACCGAGAGACGGCAGCCGCATCCTGGTGACGATCCGAGCATCCGAACAGGGGCCGGCGGAAGTCGACCTCGCCTACTGGTCGCATGGCGATCAGTTCGGCGGAGAAGGCTGGCGCGCCTCGGATTCTTCGCCCGGGCACATCATCGAATATGCCGAGCCGGAGTTGAAATGCTGGATGCCGATGCCCTCGGCCAACCGCACCTCGATGCCCTCGCCCTGGGAAGGCGACGACGACGAGCAGCTCGACGGATCGGGGATTTGAAGCCTCGCGCCGGCCCTGTTTCCCCGGGGTCGGCGGATCGTACTGCGGGTGGAGGAAGGTTCAGTCGAAAAAGCCGGCATCCTCTTCCCTGAGATATCTCCCGGCCGCCTCAGCGTCGATGTCGAGACCCAGCCCGGGCGCTTCTAGTAGGTCCACCATGCTGTCCTGCACGATCTGCGGCGGCAAGCCGATTACAAGGTCCTCCCACCAGGGGTCCGAAGCGGTCGGATATTCGAAGGCGACGTAATTTGCCGGCAACGTGGCGCAGACATTGATCAGCGCGCCGAGTCCCAGCAGGCCATTAGCGACGCCATGCGGTGCCATCAGGATCGAGTGCATGTGGGCGTGCTCGGCGACCCATTTGAGCTCGGCCATTCCGCCAATGTCGGCTGGATCGGGCCCGATGACGCGGACCGCCTGCGTCTCGATTAGTTCCTTGAAATTGTGCCTGACGTAGTCAGGTGTCGGGATCACCGCTCAGCCGGACTCTTGGCTAGTGATTCTTGGTTAATTGTACCCCATCGTAAAACGCTCTATTTTTCGTCCTGAGTGCCGCGACGAGACGGGACGTTCTGCTTCGCAGCGCCGTCGGACCACTTCGGTTACGCACCAATCCCAGGTGCCGTTCGACGACACGATCTACGAGGAGACGAGCGATGGGCGCAACGACGCCGGACAACATCATGCAGCTTGGCATGGGGTTCTGGGCCTCCAAAGCCCTGCTCAGCGCGGTCGAGCTCGGCGTCTTCACCGAGCTCGCAGCCGGCCCGGCCGACCTGACCGACCTTCAGGCCAGGCTGAAACTGCATCCCCGTTCGGCCCGCGACTTCCTCGACGCCCTGGTGGCCCTGAAGCTGCTCGAACGCGAGGACGGCCGCTATCGCAATGCCACCGATGCGGACCTCTTCCTCGACAAGGCGAAGCCATCCTATATCGGCGGCATCCTCGAAATGGCCAATGCCCGGCTATATGGTTTCTGGGGCTCGCTTACCGAAGCCCTGCAGACCGGAGAGCCGCAGAACGAAGCCAAGCACAGCGAGGACCTCTTTGCTGCGATATACGCGGATCCGGCACGGCTGCGGGGGTTCCTCGAGGCGATGAGCGGGATCAGCGCCGGCGCGGCGCAGGCGATCGCCGAGAAGTTCGACTGGTCGAAATACACGAGCTTCGCCGATGTCGGCGCGGCGCAAGGCATGGTACCGGTGGTGATCGCCCGAGCCCATCCGCATCTCCATGCCCTCGGCTTCGACCTGCCCGCCGCGCAGCCTATATTTGAGGAGTTCGTCGCCCGGCATGGCCTTGCCGACCGCATCCGCTTCCAACAGGGTAATTTCTTCGACAGCCCGATGCCGAATGCGGATGTGATCGTGATGGGGCATATCCTCCACGATTGGGATCTTGCCGAGAAGAGGATGCTGCTGGAAAAAGCCTTCGCCGCGCTGCCGAACGGCGGCGCCCTGATCGTCTACGACGCCGTCATCGACGATGAGCGCCGCAGCAACGCCTTCGGCCTGCTGATGAGCCTGAACATGCTGATCGAGACCCGCGGAGGGTTCGACTACACCGGAGCCGACTGCCAAGCCTGGATGCGCGACGCCGGTTTCGTGTCCACGCGCGTCGAGCCATTGCTGGGGCCGGATTCGATGGTCATCGGATTCAAGCCCAGCTGAGCGCCCCAACGCTCGATCAACCTTTTTTGCCGCGGCGACTCGCGTCCGCAACAGGTTTTTCACGAAAAGCCCCGCGGTTGTTGCGACCGCGGGGCTTCTCGACGCCTCACCCGGGAGAGGGGATCAGGCGGCCTGGACTTTTCGGTTGGTGCGGGCCCATTCGGGCAGCCAGTCCCCGTGAGCGGCGAGCAGGTCGTCGACCAGCGACCAGATCTGGTCGAGGTCGAGTTCGGCCGCCGTATGGGGGTCCATCATCGCGGCGTGATAGATGTGCTCGCGATTTTCCGTCATCAGCGCCTGCACCGTCAGTTCCTGGACGTTGATGTTGGTGCGCATCAGCGCTGTCAGCTGCGGCGGCAGGTCGCCGATGAAGGTCGGCTGGATGCCGGAGGCGTCGACGAGGCAGGGCACTTCAGCGGCGCAATTTTCCGGCAGCGAGGTGATGCAGCCATTGTTGCGGACATTGCCGTAGATCACCGAGGGTTCGCCGGTCCAGACCGAGTTGATGATCGAGGAGGCATATTCCTTCGACGGCTTGACCTCGATCTTGTCGGCGCTGCGATAGGCCTCGGCCTGGCCCTTCCAGCGCTCGATCTGCTCGATGCAGCGCTTCGGATATTCATCGAGCGGAATGCCGAATTTCTCGATCAGGTCCTCGCGGCCCTCCTTGATGAAATAGGGCGTGTATTCGGCGAAATGCTCGGAGCTTTCGGTGACGAAATAGCCGAGCCGCGTCAGCATCTCGTAGCGCACCTTGTTCGGGCAGCGCGGGTTCCAGCCGGGCTTCGGCGCCCTGCCCTCGCGATAGGCGCGCAGGAGATCGGGATAGAGGTTGCGGTACGAGCCATCGGCCTGGCGATGCTCGAATTTGAGATAGAAGGCCATGTGGTTGATGCCGGCGGCGCGATAGCGGATTTCCTCGTAGGGAATATCGAGATCGTGCGCCAGCTCCATCGCCGTGCCCTGCACCGAATGGCAGAGGCCGACCTGACGGATCGTCGGATATTTCTCCGATATCGCCCAGGTGTTGATCGCCATCGGGTTGACATATTGCAGCATGATCGCCTCGGGGCAGACGGCGAGCATGTCCTCGCAGACCTTCCAGAGATGCGGCACGGTGCGCAAGCCCCGCATGATGCCGCCGACGCCGAGCGTATCGGCGATCGTCTGGCGCAGCCCGTATTTCTTCGGCACCTCGAAATCGGTGACCGTGCAGGGCTCGTAGCCGCCGATCTGGAAGGCGACGACGACGAAATCGGCGCCTGAAAGCGCCTTGCGCTGGTCGGAATAGGTCTCGGCCTTGGCCTTGACGCCGAACGTCGAGATTAGCTTGTTGACGACGATGGCGCTTTCTTCCAGCCGCTGCGGATTGAGGTCCATCAGGGCGATGGTCGCGCCCGACAGAGCGGGACGCTGAAGCACGTCGCCGATGATGTTCTTCATGAAGACGGTGGAGCCTGCTCCGATGAAAGTGATCTTGGGATTTCCTGCCATTATAGCCTCCGGCATTCGATAATCATGCTACCTCGAAAGCGGCCTTGACGAGCCGTTCGGTGTAGGCGGTCTTGGGATTGGTGAGAACTTCGTCGACGGGCCCCTCTTCCATGATCTTGCCATGCTGCATCACGATGACTCGATGGCAGAGAGCGCGGACGACCTTGAGGTCGTGGGAGATAAAGAGGTAACTCAAGCCCCGCTCGTCCTGCAATTTGCGCAGGAGCTCGATGATCTGGGCCTGGACTGAAAGGTCGAGCGCCGATGTCGGCTCGTCGAGCAGGATGAATTCCGGCTCCAGCGCTATGGCGCGGGCGATCGCGATGCGCTGTCGCTGGCCGCCGGAAAATTCATGCGGGAAACGCGACAGGATATTGCCGGGCATGCCGGCGGCAACAAGCGCCTCGCGCACCCGGTCCTGCCGTTCGGCCCGCGTCGCGCCGAGCCGGTTGACGACAAGGCCTTCCTCGATGATCTGGCCGATCGTCATGCGCGGATTGAGCGAGGAGAACGGGTCCTGGAACACCACCTGCATGCGGGCGCGCAGGGGCCGCATCTCGGCCCTGGAAAGCCCGTGGATCGGCTGGCGGTCGAAATGGATCTCGCCCGCCTGCGGCGTGTTCAGCCGCAAGATCGCCTGGCCGAAGGTGGTCTTGCCGGAGCCGGATTCGCCGACGAGGCCGAGCGTCTCGTGACGGCGCAGCGTCAGGCTCAGGCTGTCGACGGCGACAAGCTCGCGCATCTCGGGCTTGAGGAAGGTGCCGTGACGCAGCATGAAGCCGACCCGCACGCCCTTGGCATCGAGGATGATGTCGGAGCCCTCCGGCAGCGGATTGGCTTGTCCACGAGGCTCGGAGGCGAGCAGATGCCGGGTGTAGGGATGCTGCGGATTGGCAAAGAGCGCCTCGGTGACGTTGTGTTCGCGCACCTCGCCATGCTGCATCACATAGACGTAGTCGGAGAACTGCCGCACGACAGTCAGATCATGGGTGATGAGGATGACGGCCATCCCCAGCTCTTTCTGCAGGTTGCGGATGAGGTTCAGGATCTGCGCCTGCACGGTGACGTCGAGCGCCGTCGTCGGCTCATCGGCGATCAGGACGTCGGGATCATTGGCGAGCGCCATGGCGATCATCACACGCTGGCGCTGGCCGCCGGAAAGCTGATGCGGATATTGCCGGAGTCTTGCCGCCGGATCGGGGATCTGCACATGTTCGAGCAGCTCGAGCGCCCGCCTTTCCGCATCTTTCCGGCTCATCCGGCGATGGGCGCGGATTGCCTCGACGATCTGGCTGCCGATCGTATAGATCGGGTTCAGCGAGCTCATCGGCTCCTGGAAGATCATCGAGATACGGTCGCCGCGCAGCTTGCGGCGCGCCCGCTCGGAAAACTTCAGGATGTTGCTGCCGTCATAGGAGACCGTCGATTTATCGGAGACGACGGCGCGCTTCGACAGCAGCCCCATCACCGTGCGCGCCGTCACCGATTTGCCGGAGCCGGATTCGCCGACGATGGCGATCGTCTCGCCGCGATAGAGCTGGAAGGAGACGTCCTTGACGGCTTCGACCATGCCGTCCTCGACCTTGAAATTCACCGCCACGTTGCGGGCGTCGATGATCGGGGTTTCCGAGCGGCCGTCATGATCGTGGCGGACGGGCGGGGCGAAGGAATTGACCAGTGCAAGAGCCATATCAATCACCTCAATAAGGATCGACCGCATCGCGCAGTCCGTCGCCGAGCGCATTGAAGGCGAAAACGGTGACGAGCACGAAGCCGACGGGAGAGAGAATCCAGGGATAGGAACCGATGACCGAATAGGTCGCCGTATCCTGCAACATCAGCCCCCAGGAGATCAGCGGCGGTTTGACGGCGAAGCCGAGGAAACCGAGGAAGGATTCCAACAGAACGACGCTCGGTATGTGCAGCGTCACCGCGACGATGACGTGGCTCATCACGTTGGGCAGGATATGCTGGATGATGATGCGCCGGTCGGTCGCGCCGACGGCCATCGCCGCCCGGACATAATCGATGCGGGCAAGGGCCAGGGTCTTGCCGCGCACCTCGCGCGACATCTGCGCCCAGCCGAGCGCCGACATCACGACGATCACGAAGGCGAGGAAGACATTGGTCGGCGCCGTCACCGGAATCAGCGAGGTCAATGCGAGATAGAGCGGCAGCTGTGGGAAGGCGAGCACCAGTTCGACGAAGCGCTGCAGCCAGATATCGAAGGTGCCGCCGAAATAACCCGAGACCATGCCCACCGTCGTACCGATGAGTGTGACGATGAAGACCACTGTCAGCGCGATCATCAGCGAAATCCGCGAGCCGATAATGGCGCGCGACAGCACGTCGCGGCCGAACTTGTCGGTGCCGAGGAAATGCACCGGCTGGCCATCCGTCGAACCGAAGAAGTGCCGGTTCGCTGGAATGAGGCCGAACAGCTTGTACTCAGCACCTTCGACGAAGAAGCCGAGCAGCCGCGGATTGTCGTAATCCATGCCGACGATCGGCTGAAAGGTGACCGGATCGAGCTCCTCGGAATCCGACAGCGCATAGACGCGCGGCCGGAAGACGAAATTTCCGTCCTTGTCGTGGAAGCTCATCACCTGCGGCGGCGCGAAGCCGACATCGGTCGCCTTCGGATCCATTGGCGCGAAAAAATCGGCAAAGACCGCCATGATGATCAAAAGCCCGACGAGCACCAACCCGGCCATGCCGGTCCAGGAGCGCCGCAACCGGCGCCAGACGAGCGCAAGGTAACTTTCGTTGCCGTGTGACGGCTTCCTGATCGCAGGTTCGGTTGTTGGTGGCGTGTCGGAAGAATCGAAAGCAAGCATCTCAGGCTCCTCCGAACTGGCGTACGCGCGGATCGAGCAGAGCGAGCAGCATGTCGGCGATGATGTTGCCGACGATCAGCGTTGCCGACAGAACCATCATGAAGGTGGCCGTGACATAGACGTCGCCGATCGCCATCGAGCCGACGATCGCCGGGCCGACGGTCGGCAGCGCGAAGATGATCGCGGTTTCGATCTCGCCGGTCAGCATGTAGGGCAGCACCACCCCCTGATACATGACGAGGGGATGCAGCGCGTTCGGCACTGCATGGCGCATCACCACCGCGCCGCCGGAAAGACCCTTGGCCTTTGCCGTCTCGACATATTGCGCATTCAGCGTGTCGAGCAGATTGCCGCGCATGACGCGCATGTTATAGGCGAGCCCGCCGAAAGTGGCGATCGCGACAACCGGCCAGACATGGCTGACGAGATCGACGAATTTCGCCCAGGACCACGGCGCCCCTCCATATTGCGGCGAGAAGAAGCTGCCGATCTCGGTCACGTTGAACTGGAAAACCAGGAGATAGACGATGATCAGCGCCATCAGGAAACGCGGCACCGTCATGCCGAGGAAGGAGACTGCCGACAGCGTGCTGTCGATCCAGCTATATTGCCGCGTCGCCGCCCAGATTCCGAAGCCGATGCCGAGCACCGAGGCGAAGATATGGCAGACGAGCGCCAGCAGCAAAGTGCGCGGCAGGCGCTCGCCGACGACGTCGGCGACCGGCTTGTTGTAGAACATGCTGTAGCCGAAATCGCCGCGTGTGACGATGCCGCCGATCCAGTTGACGTATTGGACGACCATCGGCTTGTCGAGGCCGTGCTCGACGCGGTAGGCCTGCGCCTGCGCCTCGGCCTGGGCGTAGGATGCGCCACCCTGATTGATCAGCTGCGATCTTATGTAATCGGCATAGTCGCCGGGCGGCGCCTGGATGATCGCGAAGGTCACCACGCTCAGGATGAAGAGAACGGGGATCGCGGAGGCTATGCGCACGAGCAGGAATCGTAACATCGAACGGTTCGCTTCTCTCTGCCGCCAGTCGCTCCTTGTCAGCGCGGCCGGCTCGTTGGTCATATCAGGCCGCGCGTCACGCGCGGCCTGGATCTCGTTTCAGCTGGGAGGGAACTCTCCAGCGCGTCGCACGATCTGCGAGGCGCTTTTGTTTCACATCAGTTGATCGGGCCCTTGTCGCCGGGCTTGCCGGGCAGCTGCTCGGGGAACAGCTCGTATTTGCCCTGCTTGTCGGCAGCCACCCAGAGGCGTTCGCGGATCACCGAATCTTCAGCCCAGTTGAACATCATGATCGGCGTCCCCTGCGGCACGTTCGAGAAGCGCTTGTTGATGATCAGGGCGCCCGGATATTCCGTCAGGCCGACCGTGTTGACGTGTTCCGTCGAGATCTTCTGATACTGCTTCATCAGACCGACGCGCTCGTCGTTGTCCTGGCTCGTCCTGAACTTGTTGACGACGTCGACGAGCTGCGTTTCGAAGGGCATCAGATCGAGCTGGTCATCCTTGCCGGCGCGATGGTGCCAGCTGGTGCGCGGACCGACGGGGGCAAGCTGCTCGGTATTCTGCACCACCGAAGACAGCTCCGTCGTGTTGCGCTGGATCAGCCAGTCGAAGCGGCCGGCATAATGGGCATCATCACGCTTGGCGCCATCGAGCGCATTGAGGACGATCTTCAGCCCGAGCTTCTCCATCTGGCCGACGACACCTTCGGCAAGGCTCTTGTCGGTCGTGTACTGATTGTTGATCAGCATGACGATTTCGACATCCTTGCCGCCCGCCGTACCAGCGGGGAAGTTGACGATGCCATTGCCATCGGTGTCCTTGAGGCCGGCTTTGGCGAGTTCCGCCTTGGCGCCTTTCAGGTCATAGGGATAGTAGACGGTGGAGTTGCGGTCGTAGAAGCTGGTGCCGGAGGAAAGTCCGCCCGGATAGATCGCCGTAAACGGCCCCTTGACCAGTGAGTCGCCGATCGCCTTGCGATCCAGCGCCATGGTGACGGCCTTGCGGAAATCCTCATTGCGGTTGAGCTCGCGGATCGCCTGGCCACGCTCGTCCGGGTTGCCCCAGCCATTGGCGGAGAAGTTCATGCGCAAGTTATAGCCGATCAGGCGCGGTCCGAAGGCCAGGCGGGCGGGCGCGGTTTTTTCGGCGGCGCGCTTCAGCGAAGCGACGAAGTTTTCCGGCTGCTCGAGGTTGGAGAAATCGGCGGATCCGGCCACCGCCTGAACGTCACGGTCGGCCCAGGTCGAGAGCTTGTAGTGCAGCTCGTTGAGATAGGGCAGCTGATTGCCCTTCTCGTCGGTCTTCCAGTAGTAGGGGTTGCGGCGCAGGACGATGATGTCGTCGGGGCGATATTCCACAGGCACCCAGGCGCCCATCACGGGCATGTTCATGAACTCCGGCGGGAAGGCGTTCTTGAACTGGTCGTAGGTGTTCTTCGAATATTTCGGATGCTGGGGTTTCAGGATATGCGACGGACCCGGGCAGAAGTTCGGGTAGGACATGGTGTAGAGATATTGCTTCGGGAAGGCTTCCTTGAAGGTCCATTCGACGGTGTAATCGTCGATCTTCTTCAGCGTCGTGCCGACACCGAAGGCCTCAGGCGAAGCGCCGCCGCCAAGCGGCGAGACATTGGGATCGATGACCTCGTCTTCCCAGTAGAACATGATGTCGTCGGCGTTGAACGGCGCGCCGTCGGACCACTTGGCGCCTTCGATCAGGTGCATGGTCAGCTTATGGCCGTCCTCCGACCAGTCCCAGCTCTTGGCAAGGTTCGGCAGCGGCTCCGTATCCTTGGCTTCCACCTGGAAGAGCGGTGCGGTGCGCGTCAGGCATTCGGAGAGACCGATATCGATGCCGCCCCAGCCCTGCGTCTGGCCGGCACCATAGTTCCAGCCCTCAGGCCGGCCGCCGATGACGTGACGCATCGTATCGCCGTAAACGCCGATGCCGTCGGGCATATTGCCTGTTTTGAAGACCAGCGGTTCCTTCGGCAGCCGGTCCTTGACGGGCGGTAGCTTGCCGGTGGAGACGAAATTCTTGGTGACCCAGTCGGGCTCGTGATATTCGGGCAGCGCCTTGAACTCCAGAATGGAGTCGCGCGCGACATAATTGATCTTGCCTTCGGCCGGAAAGTTCGGCGGCACCGGCGGAACGGTCGGCTCGGAGGCATAGGCGTTCAACGCCATGACCGAGACGCCGAGCGCCAGTCCGGCGAGAATGCTTGCGTTGCGGAAATTCATCATCGTTTCTCCCTCTGTTCCGGAGCGCGAATTAGGCGGCTCCTTTTCCTCGCACGATGTGAAGGCGGGTCTGATGTCATGGACCTCCCTCCCGGAAACCCATGACGACCCGTCTTTCACGAATTTACACGGCCTGTTTCAGAGCCGCCTTTTCGGCGCGCAGCTCCTCGATCGAGCGGACGTTGCGGCGGGCGGCGCCCGCCCAGTCGCGGGTCTGCACCTTCGATTTCGACAGCCGCTCCTTGGCGGCCGGCACGGCATCGGCATATTGCGGCAGCCAGCGCGCCTGGGCAACGACCATCTCGTCGACCATCTGCCAGACCTCCTCGGGCGTCGAGACGGCACCGACCAGCGGATCGTGCAGCACGGCAAGCTTCAAGAGGTCGATATCGCCCGAGACCGCCGCATGTACCGACATGCGCTGGACGTTGATCGAGGCGATGCAGGTCGCCGCACAAGCCTCCGGCAGGGTGACGCCCGAAACCATGTTGATGCCGAAGCGATCGACGAAGCCGGGCGATTCGATGATCGCATCAGACGGCAGGTTGGTGATGACGCCGTTGTTCTTGACGTTGAAATGGCCGCGATAGACCCGGTTCGTTTCCAGCCCCTCCAGAATGTGGCTGGCATGTTCGTTCGAGCGTTTGGCGGGATCGATCGGCTTGGAGGCGGATTCCAGGAATTGCGGGAATTCCGTCTCGAACCAGTTGCGGGTTTCCGTCGAGTGCCGGAGGTAGCCGCCGGTCTCGCCGTGGATCCAGTCGGACATATCGATCCAACGGGTGATCTCTTCCGGCCGCTTGCGGTACCAGGGCAGGTATTCCGAGAGGTGGCCGTTGCTTTCGGTAGAATAGACCCCGAACCGCTTCAGCACGTCGATGCGCAATTTCTCCTGCTGCGAATAGACGGGATGCGCCTCGAAGGCGGCGACCAGCTCGTCCTTGCCGATCTTGCGGCCGTTGAGGCGCAGATCGATGAACCAGGTCTGGTGGTTGATGCCGGAGCAGATGTAATCGAGCTCGCGCACCGACTTGGCGCCGAGCACCTCGGCGATCTGTTCGGCGCCGTGCTGGACGCCATGGCAGAGACCGACGGTGTCGACCTTGCCGTATTCGATCGCCGCCCAGGTGTTCATCGCCATCGGATTGGCGTAGTTGAGGAACTTGGCGCCGGGTTCGGCGACCTCTCTTATATCCTTGCAGAAGTCGAGGATGACGGGAATGTTGCGCTGGCCATAAAGGATGCCGCCGGCGCAGATCGTATCGCCGACGCACTGGTCGATGCCGTATTTCAGCGGGATCCTGATATCGTCGGCATAGGCTTCGAGCCCGCCGACCCTGACGCAGCTGATGATGTAGCGCGCGCCTTCCAGCGCCTTGCGCCGGTCGGTCGTTGCCGTCACCTTGGTCGGCAGCTTGTTTGCCTCGACGACCCGGTCGAGAATCGCCTTGATCATTTCCAGATTATGTTCGCTGATATCGGTCAGCGCGCATTCGATGTCGCGAAACTCCGGAACGCACAAAATATCGGTGAACAGCTTCTTGGTAAAACCGACGCTGCCCGCACCGATGATAGCGATTTTGAAACTCATGATCTTCACCTCGACCCAATCGAATGCTAGAGAAAAGATTGATACGGAGGAGCAGACCGCATGCCGGCGCATGTGGTTGAAAAAGCCGTAAAACTGCCTGTTTTCCTCCCGGCCGCTCCATCGGCCGCGGTCTCTTCTTTCTTGTCGAGCGGGATTATGCCCGAAATCGGCAGGGCGACCAGAGAAGGATTATGCTTTCAGGGGTAATTTTGTGCTGCAGGATTTGATTGCCAACGGACAGGCGATGAGGACGGTTTCGCTGCCCCGCGGCCGGCAGCGATTGCACGCCATGCCGACCAGCGCCGGCTATGAAGTGCGTGAGAACGAGACCTACGACTGGGACGGCCGCCGGCGCGGCCAGACGCCCTTCACCGTGCTGCAGCACACGATCAGCGGCACCGGCCGGCTGCGCTACCAGAACCGCAATTACCGCCTCCAAGGCGGCGACACGCTGCTGGTGCTCGTCCCCCACAACCACCGCTATTGGCTGGAGAAGGGCGAGCGTTGGGAATATTTCTGGATCTCGATGAACGGCGAGGAAACGCTGCGCATTCACCAGCTGGTGCTGTCGACCGCCGGCCCGGTGCTGAAGCTGCAGCCTGCGACGATCGATCACCTGGCCGATTGCAGCCTGCGCCTCGTCAAAGGCGCGACGTCGCCGGGGGCGGCCTCGGCGATCGCCTACGAAGCGGCGATGGCGCTCTATGACGACGTCTTCGGCTCGCCGGCCTTTGCCGCCGAGCTCAGCGTGATGCAGCCGGTCATCGACCATATCAACGCCAATCTCGACAAACCGCTGCCTGTCGGCGAACTTGCCGCCATCGTCGGCCTCAGCCGCGCGCATTTCTCGCGCAGCTTCGCCGAGAGCGAAGGCATGCCGCCGGCCGAATTCGTGCTGCAGCAGCGCCTGCAGCGCGCCGTCAAGCTTCTGACCAAGGCGGACTTCCTGCCGGTCAAGGAAGTCGCCATCATGTGCGGCTTCGAGGACGCCAACTATTTCTCGAAGGTCTTCCGCCGCGTCTACGGCACCAATCCCACCGAATTCCGCACGACCGGCATGTATGCCAGCATCGGAAAGCCGAAATAGCCGGCGTCGTTCGTTCAGGCCCGCACCTCGAACACCATGTTGAACGGCGTTTCGGTGGCGCGGCGGAAATGCGTGAATCCGGCGTCCAGCGCCACCTTTCGCAGCCTCATCTCTCCTGCCTGAGCGCCGAGCCCAGCCCCACCTCCTGTGAGAGCGATGCCGGTGTGCAGATCATCGTCGAGGCGCCGTAATAGACGCGGCCCACCGGATTGAGGTTGTCCTTCAGATGGTCGTGGGCAAAGGGTTCGACAATCAGCCAAGTGCCGTCCGGGGCAAGCGTATCCTTGACGTGCCGACCGGCGCCGACCGGATCGCCCATATCGTGAAGGCAGTCGAACATGGCGACCATATCATAGCCGCTCCCGGGAAATTCGGCCGCCTTGCCCTGCTCGAACGTCACGCGATCGGCGACGCCAGCGTCTTTAGCGGCGGCCTTTGCCCTTTCGATCGAAGGGCCGTGATAATCGAAGCCGGTGAAACGCGAGGCGGGATATGCCTGCGCCATCAAGATGGTCGAGGCGCCGTGACCGCAGCCGACGTCGGCAACCCTGGCGCCTGCCTTGAGCTTTTCCTCCATCCCGGCAAGAGCCGGAATCCATTCATTCACCAGATGGCTGTTGTAGCCCGGGCGAAAGAAGCGCTCGGTTCCGCGGAATAGGCAGGTGCTGTGCTCATGCCAGCCGAGGCCCGTGCCGGTGCGGAAAGCTTCGGCGACCTTCGCCTCGTCCATCCACATGGATTGCACGACCTCGAAGGCGCCGACGAAGAAGGCGGGGCTGTTTTCCTCGGCAAAAACCATCGCCTGTTCCGCGGTCAGGCTGAAACGATCTGTTTTTTCATCGTAAGTGACATAATCGGCGGCAGCCTGGGCGCTCAGCCATTCCCGGAGGTAGCGCTCCTTCACGCCGGTTTTCGCGGCGAGCTGCTCGACGCTCAAAGGTGTCCCGTCGGCCATCGCCTTGAACAACCCCACCTTGTCGCCCAGCACGACCAAGGCACCTGACATGGCGGCGCCGACGTCTCCAACGAGACGACCGACCAGCGCATCGAGTTTCTGCATATCCGGCTCACGCATTGTTGCCTCCCGGGTGCGTGATAAAGCGGCTTAAATTAGACTCTCATGATATTCAGTCAATCAACCTTCCTATCGCCCAATGAGGGTAGCGCGGTCCGATCGGGTATCACGAACGCACGCGACCCACCCCTCAGAGGCGGACAGCGTGCGCCGTTCCGCGTCACCACCACATTCGCTTGCTTTCTTCTCCGGCGGTTACATCTCTCATAGTTGCTGACCGAGACGACCATCGGTGATTCAATGCCAGATAATGACTTTAATCTATCTCCATCTCAGTGCCGCGCGGCACGTGCTCTTCTCGCGTGGTCCGAGGAGGATCTGTCTTCAGCCTCCAGGATCGCCAAGGCGACGATTGCCGGTTACGAGGCTGGAAAACTTTCCCCTGATGACCAGGCCTTGCGTGATATGAAACGCAGCCTGGAAGATGCGGGCGTGCTTTTCATCCCGGAGAATGGTGGCGGCGCCGGCGTTCGCTTGGCAAGATCTGCATCGGCTTCTATAGACACTGACGAGACCGAGACGGTCCAATACGAAGAACATCTCAAAAACGACGCCCCTCCCGGCGCTGGCGGTTGAATGGCAAAGAAACAGAAGCTTGAGCACTCCGAATTGGCGGGGGAATTTACCGAAGACGGGGTTACGGTGCTCGTCGATATCTTTCGAGCCGCCGGCAGCAATGAAGACTGGACGATGGAAGTCGTCACCCAGGCGGAGGATCTGATCCGCTGGGAGGAGCCCTTTGCGACCGATCGCGAGGCCTTCGACGAATTCCTGGCGGTCGTGGAGCGGGACGGCATCCGCTCCTTCCTCGACGATGAAGAACCTTCCGTGCATTGAGGGGCAGCCCGGTGAAAAGCATCAATGATCTCGTCGCCTCGGCGAAAACCGTCTGCGAGCGATATCGGGCCGGGCGGATGGAGCGCGAGACCGTGCGCGAGTGGGTTCTCCGGCTCGGGGCCTATCCCTCGCCGCACGGAGATCGCGTGCGTGACGCCGCCGAATGGTTCCGACTGCACAATCGCGAACCTGTTTCCGAAGATATCGTGCTGGGGGACATTGACCGGCTCCAGGCGATTTCAGCTCCGTAATGGGGGCGTGCGAACTCTGTCTGGAATAACCTCAGCCCGATCCGGACTGGCGCAATTACGCCGTTACTCGACGGCGTAGGACCAATGACGATTGTGAGCCTTATGCATAATGGCTTATCCAGCTTCGGGAGGGAGAGGTCTGGGGTTTTGCAGCTTCGGCAAATGTGACACGCTCACAAGGCTGACATGACTCCTGCATCTCACGCGAAGCGTAAGCCAAGCGCGGCTCGGTAGTTTTAATTCGTGCGGAAATAGAAGGAACAGCACGTGGCAGCATTTCCGGAAAAGGCAAAGGTCGTCATCATCGGGCTCGGCGGCATCGTCGGCGCCTCCATCGCTCATCATCTTGTCGAGCGCGGATGGGACGATATCGTCGGCATCGACAAGTCGGGCATACCGACCGACATCGGCTCGACAGCGCATGCCTCGGACTTCTGTTACACGACGAGCCACGACTATCTGTCGGTCTGGACGACGCAATATTCGATCGATTTCTATGAGAAGATGGGCCACTACGCCCGCATCGGCGGCCTCGAAGTGGCGCGAACCGGCGACCACGCCTGGATGGAGGAAATCAAGCGCAAGCTTTCCTCGGCACGCGCTTTCGGCACCCGCGCCCATTATGTCAGCCCCGCCGAGATCAAGGAGAAGTTCCCGCTGATCGAGGAAGATCAGGTGATGGGCGGCCTTTTCGATCCGGATGCCGGCCTCGTCATTCCGCGCTCACAGACCGTTGCCGGCAAGCTGGTCGACGCCGCCGAAAAGGCAGGCAAGCTCAAGGTGTTCGGCAACACCCCGGCGAAGTCGCTGATCGTCGAAGGCGGCCGCATCAAGGGCGTCGTCACCCATCGCGGCACCATCATGGCCGACCACGTCATCGTCTGCGCCGGCCTCTGGGGCCGCCTTATCGCCGAGATGGTCGGCGAAGACCTGCCGGTCATGCCGGTCGACCATCCGCTCACCTTCTTCGGTCCCTATAACGAGTTCGAAGGCACCGGCAAGGAAATCGGCTTCCCGCTGCTGCGGGACCAGGGCAACTCCGCCTACATGCGCGACACCGGCGACCCGGCGACGACCGAGGGTGGTCAGATCGAGTGGGGCTATTACGAAGCCACCAATCCGCGCATGTGCCATCCGCGCGAACTTCTCGAAAAACACGAAGCACGCCTTTCGCCGTCGCAGCGCGACCTCGAGATGGAACAGATCCTCGAGCCACTCGAGCGCGCCATGGAACTGACACCGATCCTCGGCGAACTTGGCTATAACGAAGGTCACTCCTTCAACGGCCTGCTGCAGGTTTCCGCCGCCGGCGGCCCATCCTGCGGCGAGAGCCAGAAGGTGCGCGGTCTCTGGTATTGCGTTGCCATCTGGGTCAAGGACGGCCCGGGCTATGGCAAGCTGATCGCCGACTGGATGACCGATGGCCGTACCGAAATCGATCACAACAGCATCGACTATGCCCGCTTCTATCCGCATCAGCTGACGGAAGAATTTATCGAAGGCCGCTGCTTCGAAGCCGCCCAGAAGATCTACTTCCCGGCGGTTCACACCCGCGAACCCTATGCATCCGGCCGCAACATCAAGCGCTCGCCCTTCTACGAGCGCGAAAAGGAGCTTGGCGGCTACTTCATGGAACTGGGCGGCTGGGAGCGTGCGCACGGCTACGCCGCCAACGAGCACCTTCTGGAGAAATACGCCGACCGCGTCCCGGTTCGCGAGAACGAATGGGACAACCGTCATTTCTGGCGCGTCTCGAATGCCGAACACCTGGCGATGAGCGAGGATTGCGGCATCGTCAATCTCAGCCATTTCCACATGGTCGATATCGAGGGGCCTGATCATGTCGAGCTGATGGAGTGGCTGTGCGCCGCCAAGATCGGCGGCGATGCCAACATCGGAAAGGGTATCTACACCCACTTCCTCGACGACGAAGGCATGGTGCGCGCAGATTTCACCGTGTTCCGCATGGCCGACCGCTGCCGTCTCGTCAACGGCGCCGATGCCGGCCCGCGCGATCTGCACTATATGAAGCGCGTCGCTCAAGACCGCGGCCTTGACGTGACCGTCACCGATGTCTCGGAGAAATTCGTGACGATCGGCATCTGGGGTCCGAACGCGCGCGAGACGCTGAAGACGGTCGTAGCCGATCCGGCCGGGCTCGATCAGGAAAACTTCTCCTTTGCGGCGATCAAGCCGATCGAAATATCAGGCAAGACAGTCACCGCCTTCCGCATCTCCTATGTCGGCGAGCAGGGCTGGGAATTGCACATGAAGTACGAAGACGGCCTCGCCGTCTGGGATGCGCTGCGCTCGACCGGCGTGATGGCTTTCGGCGTCGAGACCTATGCGAACTCGCGCCGCATGGAGAAGAGCCTGCGCCTGCAGAACGCCGACCTCCTGACCCAGTACAACCTGATCGAAGCCGATCTCGCCCGCCCGAAGGTCAAGGAAGCCGATTTCCGCGGCAAGGAAAAGCATCTGGAATACAAAGCGCGCGAGCACCAGCCGGCCATGCTCTGCACGCTCGTCATGACCGAGAATACCGACAAAACAGGCGTGAAGCGCTATCCCGTCGGCAACCTGCCGGTCGTCGATCCCGCCACGGGAGAGGTTCTGGTCGACGAGCTTGGCCGCCGGTCCTACACGACCTCGATCGCCTACGGCCCGACGGTCGGCAAGAACATCGCCCTCGCCTATCTGCCGTGGTCGCATTGCCAGGTCGGACGCAAGCTTGAGGTCGAGTATTTTGCCGAGAGCTATCCGGTGGAAGTCGTCGGCGTCGGCTACAAGCCGATCTATGACCCGGAGAATCTGAAGCCGCGCACCTAATCACTCAAGCACGTGTGGCGCCGCAGGCACGCGGTGCCACACGCATGAGGCTGAGCGGCTGTAGCAGAATTTTGCTGAATGCTATTTGCTGTCGCCAGCGGCAGTTTCGACGCTATCGTCGACGGGACGGCTTGAAATGAACTGTTTCGAGACCAGCCAGCAGCCGAGCGCCCAGAGCGCGCCGGCGCACCATCCGGCGAAAACGTCCGTCGGATAATGAACGCCGAGGTAGATCCGGCTCAAACCGATGATGACGGCCAGGAAGACGCCGGCGCCCATGACGAAAATCCGCGTCGAGGGATAACGTTGTGTGCGCGCCAGCAGCGCCCCGAGCGTCAGATAGGTCACCGCCGAGACCATGGCATGGCCGGAGGGAAAACTGAGATCGCTCACCTCGACGAGGTGCGGCACGACATCGGGGCGCGGCCGCGCGACGAGGATCTTCAAAAGCGTACTCGCCAGCCACCCTGACAGCACCGAGGAAAAGACGAAGATCGCGATCGGCCAGCGCCGGTCGAGCAAGAGATAGACGGTGATGAGGACAGTCATCAGCGACAGAACGGTGATGCCGCCGAGGCTGGTGATGTCGCCGACGGCGTGCGTCAGCCAGGCGGGACCGATCGGCATGCTGAGATCGCCCTGATGTCGCAGCGCCAGCAGGATCGACTCGTCGAAGCGGAGAGTCTCGCCCTCGATAACCTCGCTCGTCAGCCGCTGCAGCAGGAAGAGGCCGCCGGCGATCGATGCCACCGTGATCAGTGCCAGCGGCTCATATGCGTTGAGCCTAGCCCAAATCCTGCGTCGTTGAACGTCACTCATGCCTGTCGCCAACTCCCTTCGTCATGTCGATCCCCTGCCACATTGGCAATACGCCCCCGGGATTCAAGGCCTTGCGGCATTTAGCGACCGCCGGGGGACCCGCGGTAGCAAACGCTCAACCTTCTTTTGCTATGGCTGGGGGATTGCGTTGGAGAGGTTTCGACGATGAAAATTCTGACGGCGACTGTTTTGATGGCAGCCATGCTGCAGCCGGTCACAGCCCTTGGCGAGACCGAATGGATGGGCGGCGCAAGACAATGGTCGGTTGGCTATGCGAGTGAGAGCCCTCCCTATTGCCGGCTGCTGTGGGACAGCGAGATCGGCAAGACCGTCGAGTTCCGCCAGAGCGCCATCGAAACCTTCTGGCTGGTGTCGAAGAACAGCTGGGACATTCCGGCTGGCACCACGACCGAGGTGACGCTGACCGATCGCATGATGACGAAAGTCATCGCCGCCGAGTTCTTCGACAAGACCACGCTTCGCCTCTGGCCCGTAGGCAGCAAGGGTAGCGGCGGACTGAAGAAGATCATCAAGAATTCCTTTTCAGGAACCCCTGACGTGCAACTGACCTTTGCCGGCGACGAAGGCGACTGGACGCTGCCGCTCTCGCGGGTTGACCAGCTCTACCCGACCTATCGCAAATGCCTCAAACGCCTTGAAGCCGGCGGGAAGCCGAAGCAGGATTCCGAAACCAGCAAGCCGTTCTGACGGTCCGCCCGATTCAATTCATCGCTGGCGGCGCTATCTCGCGGATCAGGCTGCGCACGGCCTCGATATCGCCGTTGAGTGGCCGCTCGTCGCCATAATGGGAGATACGCTCCCGCACGGCCTGATAGACAAGATCCGTGCCTGCCGCCCGGGGCGCCGTCGCCGCCAGGAAATCATGCGCCTGGGCGGCAGCCATCAGCTCGATCGCCAGGATATATTCGGCATTGTCGATGACCGCGAGCAGCTTGCCGGCGGCAGCCGTCGGATGCGCGAGGAAATCCTCCTGCAGGCCGGAGGTCAGCCCGCCGTCAAGCGCTGCGGGCGCGGCGAGGCGGCGATTTTCATTGCTGAGGGCCGCTGCGGTATACTGGGCGATCATGAAGCCGGAATGGCTGCCGGCATCGCTCGCCAGAAACGGCGGCAGGCCGCTCACCAGTGGATTGACCAGCCGGTCCATGCGCCTCTCGCTGATCGCACAGAGCTGCGCCATTGCAACGGCGAGGCTGTCGGCCGCCTGCCCGAGCGCCGGGGCGACCGCATGCGCCTCGGAGGAGACGACGGGTTCTTCCGGAGTGCCTGAAACGGCGGGATTGTCCGTTACCGAAGCGAGCTCCTGATCGGCGATGCGGGCGGAATTGTCGAAGACATCACGGGCGGCGCCGTGGGCATGCGGCACCGAACGAAGGCTCAGCGCATCCTGGGTGCGCCGGCTAAAGGCGGCGGCGATGAGACCGCTGCCCTGGAGCCGTGCGCGCAGCGCAGCGCCTACTTTCTCAATTCCCGCAGATGGCCGAAGCGCCAGCACGGCTTCGTCGAAGGCGGCGATCTGGCAGCCAGCCGCTTCCAGCGTCAGCGCCGCGATGGCATCGGCCCAGTCGAGCAACCGCTCGGCGCGCCAGAGTGCCACTGAGGTCAAGCCCGTGGAGCAGGCCGTCCCGTTGACGAGGCTCAAACCCTCCTTGGCGCCGAGTACCAGCGGGGCAAGCCCGATCGCCGCAAGCGCTTCGCCGCCGCTCATACGCCGTCCGGCAAGCGTCGCGCTGCCTTCGCCGATCAGGACGAGCGCGGTATGGGCATTATGGGTGAGATAACCGGCCGAGCCCTTGGATGGCACGTCCGGAATGCAATCATGCTCCAACAGGGCCGCAAGATGCTGGACGATCTCACGCCGCACGCCGGAATGGCCGTGGGCAAAATTGGCGATCTCGGCCGCGATGATGGCGCGCACCTCGCGGGCGGGCAGAAGCGGTCCGACGCCACAGGCATGGCTGAGCACGATGCTGCGCGACAGCAGGCTCTGCGAGGCGCGGTCGACCACCGTATCGGCCAGCGCCCCGACGCCGGTGTTGACGCCATAGGCGCGCACGCCGGTTTCGACGATGCGCGCGACGATCCGGCTTGCCCTTTCGACCCGCGCCCAGGCAGCCGGCGACAGCGCAAGCGCCTCCCCTGCCCCGACGCGCGCAACATCGCGCCAGCCCAGCACCTTATCGAGGACGACCGTCATCGACCCGTTCCGAAATGACCGATGAACTGGCGGAAGGCGGGTGTGGCGCCGCCGGCAAACATCTCGTCCGGCGTGCCGCTGCTTTCGATCAGCCCTTCGCGCATGAAGACGACGCGGTTCGAGACGTTGCGGGCAAAGCTCATCTCATGGGTGACGACGAGCATGGTCATACCCTCCTCGGCAAGCGCGCGCATGACGCGCAGGACTTCGCCGACCAGCTCCGGATCCAGCGCCGAAGTCGGCTCGTCGAAGAGCATGACCTTCGGCTTCATCGCAAGCGCGCGGGCGATGGCGGCGCGCTGCTGCTGGCCGCCGGAGAGATGGGCGGGATAGGCATGGCGTTTGTCTGCGATGCCGACCTTTTCGAGCAGCGCCTCGGCCTCGGCGATACATTCGGCGCGCGGCCGCTTCAGCACATGGATGGGTCCCTCGATGACATTCTGCAGGATGGTCATGTGGGACCAGAGGTTGAAGGACTGGAACACCATGCCGAGTTCGGAGCGGAGATGGTCGACCTGCTTCTGGCTCGCCGGCCTTGTCTTGCCGTTTTTGTGGACCATCTCGATATGCTCGCCGTCGACCCAGATTTCGCCATCGCTGGCGGTTTCGAGCAGGTTGATGCAGCGCAGGAAGGTCGATTTGCCCGAGCCGGAGGCGCCGAGCAGCGAAATCACGTCGCCGTCCTCGGCATCGAGGGAAATGCCGCGCAGCACTTCATGGGTGCCGAAGCTCTTGCGGATGTTGCGAACCGAAAGTCGGGTGACGCCTGGCATGGTTGCTCCAATCAGGTCAAAAACGCCTATGCCTTCAGCGGCTGCGGGGCCGCTCGGCGGTGTCGGGAGAGCGAATATTCAAGCAGGGCCATGCCCTGCAGGATGATGAAGTTCAGAACGAGATAGATGATCGCCGCGCAGAGGAAGACCTCCATCGTCCGGTAGGTCTGCGCGATCAGCCGCTGGGCGACGCCGGTGACCTCCCAGACGGTGACGAGGCTTGCGAGCGCCGTCGATTTCATCATCAGCACGATCTCGGTGGAATAGGCCGGCAGCGCGTGGCGGAAGGCGATCGGCGCCAGGATGCGGCGCACCAGCAGGAAACCAGACATGCCAATCGAGCGCGCCGCCTCGATCTCCTTCGGCGACACGGCACGGATGCCGCCGCGGAAGATCTCCGCCGTATAGCCGGCAGTGCAGAGCGCCAAGGACAGGATGGCGCAGACCATCGGCTCGCGCAGGAACGGCCAGAGGAAGGAATAGCGGATGACGCCGAACTGGCCGAGGCCGTAGAAGACCAGGAACATCTGGATCAACAGCGGCGAGCCGCGGAAGACGAAGATATAACCTTTGGCGAAGCCCGAAAGCAGGCGGTTGCCGCTGACCCGCATCCAGACAATGACGAGGGCCAGCAGGCCGCCGAAGAAGATCGACAGCGAAAACAGGATCAGCGTCGTCGGCACGGCTTTCAGCAATGTGACCATGGTCGAGGCGAGAAAGGCGAAATCCATCTTCGCCTCCTTACGCCTGGCCCATGGCCGATGCCGGCATGCTGCGATTGGCGCGGCGTTCGGCGCCGTTGAAGATGCGGTCCGAAAGGCTGGTCAGGATCAGGTAGAGCGCGCCGCCGGCGATGAAGAACAGGAAATACTGCCGCGTCGAGCCCGCCGCCACCTGGCTGGTGCGCATCAGCTCGGCAAGGCCTGTGACGGAGATCAGCGCCGAATCCTTGAGACTGAGCTGCCAGACATTGCCGAGGCCCGGAATGGCGAAGCGAAGCACCTGCGGCATGATGATGCGGCGAAAGCGCAGCCCGCGGTGCATGCCGATCGCCGAGGCGGCTTCGAGTTCGCCCTTGGAAATGGCGAGGAAGGCGCCGCGGAACACTTCCGCCTGATAGGAGCCGGAGATGATGCCGACGGCAAGCGCGCCGGCGGCAAAGGACGGTAGGCCGAGGAAACCCTCGTAGCCCATCGCCTTGCCGATCGAGGTGACGGCCGAGGAGCCGCCGAAATAGATGAGATAGATGATCAGCAGTTCCGGCACGCCGCGAAACACGGTGGTATAGACATTGCCGAGCGTGATGAGGAGCGGATTGCCGGAGAGTTTCGCGAAGGCGACGATCGCGCCCAGCACAGCGCCGATCGCCAGCGCCGTCGCCGTGACGGCGAGCGTCATCAAGGCGGCGAGAATGAGCAGCGCGCCCCATCCGGTTGAACCGAAGCCGAGCAGTTCCAAGCTTGCCATATCGTCCGTTCCCCGTCCGCGGCAGTGTCTTATGGATTTGAGAATAACACGCGGTCTCCGGCGTTAAAGCCGGAGACCGCACCTGCGGCCAAGAGGCCGTAAGGCTTATTGCTGCGGGCTGACGTCGACCTTGAACCATTTCATCGAAAGGTTCTTAACCGTGCCGTCGGCCAGCGTCGACTTGATCGCCTCGTTGAACTTGTCACGCAACTCGGTATCGGCCTTGCGGATGCCGAGGCCTTCGCCTTCGCCCCAGATCGAGCCGACGATCTCCGGGCCGGTGAAAGCAAGCGCGCCATTGGCTGCCTCAAAGGCATTGGCGAAATAGACGGCGTCGTCGAAGCCGAGGTCGATGCGGCCGTTCTGCAGGTCGAGGTCGCGATCGGCGCCGGTCTTGTATTCACGGATCTCGGCGATATCGCCGAAATTGTCATAGACGAACTTGGCATAGACGGTCGCCGCCTGGATGCCGATGGTCTTGCCCTTGAAGAGTTCCTTCAGCGCGTCGATCTCCTTCACGCCGGTCTGGCCGGGCGTCATCTTGATCGTGGCGCCGGTGCCGGCGGCATTGGCGAGCGGGCTATCCTTGGCCGTGGCGAAAGCGGCGGGAGTCGCGGCATAGGGAATGGTGAAATCAATAATCTTCCGCCGCTCTTCGGTAATCGACAACGCATCCATGATGACGTCGAACTTGCCGGCGTTGAGCGCCGGGATCATACCGTCCCAATCGGAGGCAACCAGCGTGCATTCGATCTTGGCGCGCTCGCAGAGCACCTTGGCAAGCTCAGGCTCGAAGCCACCAAGCGTACCGTCGGCATTGGTGAGATTCCAAGGCGCATAAGCGCCCTCAAGGGTGATGGTCGCCTTCGTCCAGTCCTTGGAAAAAGCCGGAGCTGCGAAAGCGGAAAAGGCGGCGACGCCGCAAAAAAGGATTGCGCTTAATTTCATCGATGAATTCTCCTCTGGAGTTGAAACAGACCTTGCGGCACCGCCGATCTCCGCCGGCTTGCCCGTTCCGTCCTATTTTTTCATCGAGGACTGTTCGGGAGGTTGTATATGGTACCATATGAAAAAATTTGTGATATGCAAGAGAAAAGTCGATTTATATGGCGAATTGCATCCGTGCAAAAGGAATAGGCAATGAAGCGTTCCGACGAGATGAAACGCGACCTGGCAGGAAATGACAGCACGCCGCTCTATGCCGGCGTCAAACAGGTGATCCTCGACCGCATCCACAGTGGTGAATGGCCGCCGAAATACCGCGTTCCCTCGGAAAACGAACTGGTCGTCGAGCTCGGCGTCAGCAAGATGACCGCCAACCGGGCGCTGCGCGAACTTGCCAACGAGGGCGAACTCGTCCGCATCCAGGGTGTCGGCTCCTTCGTCGCCGAGCGCAAGGGCTATTCGGCGCTGTTCGAGGTGCGCAACATCGCCGAGGAGATCGCCGAACGTGGCCATGTTCATGAGGCGTCTGTCGTCATTCTTGCCCAGGAAACCGCCTCTCCCGAGATCGCCGACAGCTTGGAACTTGAAATCGGCGCGGCGGTCTTCCACTCGCTGATCGTGCACAGCGAAAACGGCGTTCCGGTGCAGATCGAGGACCGTTTTGTCCATCCGGAAGCCGCTCCCGACTATCTCAAGCAGGACTTCACGACGCTGACGCCGAACGCCTATCTGACGGCGGCCGCCCCGCTCAGCGGCTCCGAGCATGTCGTCGAGGCGGCGATGCCGCAGGCCTGGGAATGCAAGCTGCTCACCATTCTCAAGACCGAGCCGTGCCTGACGATCCGCCGGCGCACTTGGTCGGCAAAACAGGTGGTCTCGACCGCCCGCCTCGTCTATCCCGGCTATCGCTATCGGCTCGAAGCACGCAGCGGCAAGATGTTTGAAGAGTGAAAACACTCGCCATCTTGTATATGGAACCTACTGCGAGGCCGGCGTGAATCGCGCCACCAGCGCGTGGCGATCGCCCGGATAGGTGAAACGGACGTGGGTCACCGGACCGGCGCCGCTCCAGGTGCGGCGTTCGACCACCAGGCAGGCGGTGTTGCGGGCGATGTCGAGCGCCGCGGCCACCTCGGCACTGGCGGAGACCGCGTGGATCCGGTGTTCGGCCGTGCTCCACGGCACCTGGCCGAGCAGCCACGGCCCCGGCGCCACCGTCAGAAAATCGGCATCGGCGGCCTCAGGCACGGTTTCAAGGCTGATCAGCCTCTCCTCGAGGCAGAAGGGCCGCGCCCCGGCATTGTGGACGCAGACCACCTCGACGACCGAAGACGCCACGGGCAGTTCCAGCCGGCTTCTGTCTTCCGCTTTCGCCTTGCGGCTCGCCTTCTTCGAAAGCGCATAGGAATAAGGCAGGTTCAGCGACTGCACCTCAGCCTTGATGTCGTGGATTTCGAGCACGGCCGATTGCGCCTGCGGCTGGGTGACGAAGCTGCCGGATTTCTTGCGGCGCTCGATCAGGCCCGCCTTGGCGAGCTGAGTCAGCACCTTGTTCACCGTCATACGCGAGCAGTCATACTGCGTGGCGAGGTCGACCTCGAAGGGAATACGATGCCCCGGTGGCCATTCGCCCGAGACGATACGCCCCTCGATCTCGCCCAGGATGCGCTGGTGCAAGGTCAGATCCCTGCTTTGGTTCATCGCCACGTTCCGATTGGTTCTCCGGTCTAGATCGAATGCCTTGAAAGGAAAAGTGCTTTTTCAGGCCGCCAGCAACTCGCCCATTGCGGCAAGGAACCGCCGGTCGATTGCGTCGCGCTCGCGATGGCGGCCGCCTTCCACCTGCTTAAAGCCGCGCGCCCACACGCAATCGACGGAAACGCCGCCGGCAAACAGCCAGTGATCGAGGATCTGATCGCCCGAGAGGTAGGGAACGGCTGACGTATCGAGCGAAACGAGATCGGCGTGATGACCCTCGACGAGGCCGGCCGGCGCTCTCAGCGCGCCGGCGCCGCCAGCAAGTGCGTGGGTGAATAGCGAAAGCGCCGTCGATCCGCCAGGTGCCGCGACGACATTGCGGGCGCGCAACGCCAGGCGCTGCGAATATTCGAGTTGGCGCAATTCCTCCGGCAGGGATATCCGCACGTTTGAATCCGAACCGATACCGTAACGGCCGCCCTCTTCGAGGAAGAGCGGCGCGGCAAAGGCGCCGTCGCCGAGATTGGCTTCGGTGATCGGGCAGAGGCCGGCAATCGCCCCGCTCTTCGCCATCCGCCGCGTCTCGTCCTCGGTCATATGCGTTGCATGGATGAAGCACCAGCGCTGATCGACCGGCATATGATCGAGCAGCCATTCCACCGGCCGTGCGCCGGACCAGGCAATGCAGTCCTCGACCTCCTTCACCTGTTCGGCGACATGGATGTGGATCGGCCCGTCGCCCGCCATCGGCACAAGCTTCGCCAACTCCTCGGGAGTGGCGGCCCGCAAGCTGTGCGGCGCCAGCCCGAGTTGGGCGCCGTCGAGCCGGCCGGTCACCACACTGCACCCATCCATCAGCCTTTCGAAGCTTTCCAGCGAATTGATGAAGCGTCGCTGGCCTTCAATCGGCGCGGCACCACCGAAGCCAGAATGGGCATAAAAGACGGGCAGAAGCGTCAGGCCGATGCCGGTCTCTTCGCTCGCAGCACCGATGCGTTCGGCAAGCTCGGCGATATTGGCATAAGCGCCGCCATCCTTGTCATGGTGGAGATAGTGGAATTCGCCGACACGAGAAAAGCCCGCCTCCAGCATCTCGGCATAGAGCTTGGCGGCGACTGCTTCGACATGATCGGGCGTCATCGCCAAGGCGAACTTGTACATGACCGTGCGCCAGCTCCAGAAGCTGTCACTGGCAGGCCCACGCACTTCGGCAAGACCGGCCATCGCCCTCTGGAAGGCATGGCTGTGCAGGTTGCCCATGGCGGGAACGATCAGGGCATGGCGCTCATTGCCGGGTGCTGCGGCAGCGTCGGGCTCGACCCGGGCGATGCGACCTTCTTCGAGCGTCAGCCGCACGTTCTTCCGCCAGCCTTGCGACGTCAGCGCCGTCTCCGCGTGAAGTATGGTCATGGCCTTCTTCTCCTCCTGCCGCGCCGCCGATCTTTCTTTTCCAGAAAAGCGCGCAAAATTTCTCTTGTCACCTGTTGATTATGTATATACATGTTTCGGCATAAGGAAAGGCGCAAAGCTGATGAGCGGGAACAATTTTTCTGAGGGTACCCCATCCGCCGATATCCGGCCGGTGCTGTGGCGAAATGCGCGGCTTGCGACGCTGGCGCCCGACAGAGCAGGTCTCGGCATCATCGAAAAAGGCGCCGTGCTGACTGAAGGGGCCCGTATCGCCTTTGCCGGCGCCGAAAGCGAATTGCCGGCATCCGCCATCGAGAAATCCGAGATCGTGGATCTCGAAGGCCGCTGGGTCACCCCCGGTCTCGTCGACTGCCACACCCACATCGTTCACGGCGGCAATCGCGCCCGCGAATTCGAGATGCGCCTTGCCGGCGCTACCTACGAAGAAATCGCCCGCGCCGGCGGCGGCATCGTTTCCTCGGTGAAGGCCACCAATGCGCTATCGGTCGAAGACCTCGTCGCCGAAGCGCTGCCGCGGCTCGATACGCTGCTTGCCGAAGGTCTCACGACGATCGAAGTGAAGTCCGGCTACGGGCTGAACCGGGCCGGCGAAGTGAAGATGCTGCAGAGCGCGCGCCTTCTCGGTCATATCAGACCGGTGCGCGTCGCCACCAGCTATCTCGGCGCGCATGCGACGCCGGTGGAATACAAAGGCCGCAACGGCGACTATCTCGACGATGTCGTGCTGCCCGGCCTCGACGACATGTATAATCTCGGCCTCGCCGATGCCGTCGACGGGTTCTGCGAAGGCATCGCCTTTTCCACGACCGAGATCACCCGCGTCTTCGACAAGGCGAAGGCGCTCGGCCTGCCGGTCAAGCTGCATGCCGAGCAGCTCTCCAATCTCGGCGGCGCCAAGCTTGCTGCGTCATACGGCGCGCTTTCAGCCGATCATCTCGAATATCTCGACGATGACGGCGTTGCCGCGATGGCGGCTGCCGGCACTGTCGCCGTGCTCCTGCCCGGCGCCTTCTACGCCATCCATGAGAAGCAGAAGCCGCCGGTCGAGGCGCTGCGCCGGGCCGGCGTGCCGATCGCGATCGCCACAGACTGCAATCCCGGCACCTCGCCGCTGACCTCGATGCTGCTGACCATGAACATGTCGGCGACGCTGTTCGGGCTCACCGTCGAGGAATGCATCGCCGGCGCCACCCGCGAAGGCGCCCGCGCTCTCGGCCTCATCGCCGAGACCGGAACGATCGAGCCCGGCAAGTCAGCCGATCTCGCCGTCTGGAATGTCGAAACCCTCGCCGAGCTCGTCTACCGCATCGGCTTCAACCCACTTCATGCGCGTATCTTCAAGGGCGAAAGGAACGGTCGATGACCATCACCCTCCACCCGGGCACCGTCTCGCTCAACGACCTCGAGACTATTTACTGGACGGGCGAGCCGGCAAGACTCGATCCCGCTTTCGATGCCGGCATAAACAAGGCCGCCGCCCGCATTGCCGAGATCGCCGCCGGCAACGCGCCGGTCTATGGCATCAATACCGGCTTCGGCAAACTTGCCTCGATCAAGATCGACAGCGCCGATGTCGCCACCCTGCAGCGCAATCTCATCCTGTCTCATTGTTGCGGCGTCGGGGCGCCGCTGCCGGAGAATATCGTGCGCCTGATCATGGCGCTGAAGCTCGTCTCGCTCGGGCGCGGCGCCTCCGGCGTGCGGCTGGAACTGGTGCGGCTGATCGAAGGCATGCTGGATAAGGGCGTCATCCCGCTGATCCCGGAAAAGGGTTCGGTCGGCGCTTCCGGCGATCTTGCGCCGCTCGCCCATATGGCGGCAGTGATGATGGGCGAGGCCGAAGCCTTTTTCGACGGCGAACTCCTTTCCGGCGCTGAAGCCCTCGAACGCGCCGGGCTGAAACCGGTCGTGCTCGCCGCCAAGGAGGGCCTGGCGCTGATCAACGGCACCCAAGCCTCGACGGCGCTGGCGCTCGCCGGCCTGTTCCGCGCCCATCGCGCCGCCCAATCCGCCTTGATCACGGGCGCCATGTCCACGGATGCGGCCATGGGCTCCTCGGCGCCCTTCCATGCCGATATCCATACGCTGCGCGGCCATAAGGGGCAGATCGACACGGCAGCAGCCCTGCGCGGCCTGCTCGAAAACTCCATCATCCGCCAGAGCCATATCGAGGGCGACGAGCGGGTGCAGGACCCCTATTGCATCCGCTGCCAGCCGCAGGTCGACGGCGCCTGCCTCGATCTCTTGCGCTCGGTCGCCCGCACGCTGGAGATCGAAGCCAATGCGGTCACCGACAATCCGCTGGTGCTCTCGGATAATTCCGTCGTCTCTGGCGGCAATTTCCACGCCGAACCCGTCGCCTTCGCCGCCGACCAGATCGCGCTCGCCATCTGCGAGATCGGCGCGATCTCGCAGCGCCGCATTGCGTTGCTCGTCGACCCCACCCTCTCCTATGGCCTGCCGGCCTTCCTCGCCAGGAAGCCGGGCCTGAATTCCGGCCTTATGATCGCCGAGGTCACCTCGGCGGCGCTGATGTCGGAGAACAAACAGATGTCGCACCCGGCCTCGGTCGATTCGACACCGACCTCTGCCAATCAGGAAGACCATGTCTCTATGGCCTGCCACGGCGCCCGGCGCTTGCTCGGCATGACCGAAAACCTGTTCGCCATTATCGGCATCGAGGCGCTGACGGCAGCCCAGGGCGTCGAACTGCGCGCGCCGCTGTCGACGAGCCCGGAGCTTTTGAAGGCGATCGCTGCGATCCGCGCCAAGGTGCCGAGCCTCGATAGCGACCGCTATATGGCCGGGGATCTCGCCGCCGCCGCCGCACTGGTGGCGACGGGGGCGCTGAACAGCTCGGTTTCGAATGGCATTTTGCCGGTTTTGGAGGGTTGATCGTGATGTCTGTGCACTTTGCACCCCCATCTGCCCTGCCGGGCATCTCCCCCACAAGTGGGGAGATCGGCTGGGCGGACCCGCTCGCTCCAATATCAATTGTTTGGCACAGCCCCATCCGCGGGTCGATCTTCGCCCTTGTGGGGGTCCGAAGGACGGGTCGAGACCCGCGGCTCGACCCCGGGTCCGGCAGGACAGAGGGGGGTAACGCCCGCAACGTCGGAGCGCTTTGCCTATGACCGCACCATACGAAACCCGCCAGGGCACCTCGCCGATCATCCTCGGCTTCCCCCATACCGGCACCGAGGTGCCGCCCGACATCGCCGACCGCCTCAACGACAATGGCCGTATCCTCGCCGATACCGACTGGCACATCCACCACCTCTATGACGGGCTGCTCGACAACATCACGACGGTCCGCGCCACCTTCCATCGCTACGTGATCGACGCCAACCGCGATCCAGCCGGCGTCAGCCTCTATCCCGGCCAGAACACCACCGGTCTCGTTCCGGAAACGGACTTCGACGGCAAACCAATCTGGAAGGACGGGCAGGCGCCCGCCGAGGTCGATATCGCTGCGCGGCTCAGGGACTTCCATGCGCCCTATCACGCGGCACTTGCCGCCGAGATCGAGCGCGTCAGGGCAATCCATGGCGTAGCGATCCTTTACGATTGCCACTCGATTCGCTCGCATATTCCCTTCCTGTTCGAAGGCAAGCTGCCGGATTTCAATATCGGCACCGATATGGGCAGGACCTGCGACGGCGCCGTCGAGCAGGCGACGCTTACCGTCACGCAAGCCGCCGAAGGTTATGACAGCGTGCTCAACGGCCGTTTCAAGGGGGGCTGGACGACCCGCCATTACGGCCGGCCCGAGACCGGTGTGCACGCGATCCAGATGGAGCTCGCGCAATCGACGCATCTGCAGACCGAGACGCCGCCCTTCGCCTATGACGCCGCCAAGGCCGACAGGCTTCGCATTCATCTCAAAAACATTCTGGTGCGCCTCGAACAGATAGCACCCGGCCTGAAACGATAAAGCTCACTCGACAGGGGAACCGTCATGACCAATCCACGCCACAATATCCGTGAAATCCGCGCGCCCCGCGGCAACGATCTCAATGCCAAGAGCTGGATGACGGAAGCGCCGTTGCGCATGCTGATGAACAATCTCGACCCCGACGTCGCCGAAAATCCGAACGAGCTGGTCGTCTATGGTGGCATCGGGCGCGCCGCCCGCACCTGGGAGGACTTCGACCGCATCGTCGCGACGCTGAAGACGCTGACGGAAGAGGAAACCCTGCTCGTCCAATCCGGCAAGCCGGTCGGCGTCTTCCGCACTCATAAGGATGCGCCGCGCGTTCTGATCGCCAACTCCAATCTGGTGCCGCATTGGGCGACCTGGGATCATTTCAACGAGCTGGATAAGAAGGGCCTTGCCATGTACGGCCAGATGACGGCCGGATCGTGGATCTATATCGGCACGCAGGGCATCGTGCAGGGCACTTACGAGACCTTCGTCGAGGCCGGCCGCCAGCATTATGGCGGCAATCTCAAGGGCAAATGGATCCTGACCGGGGGCCTCGGCGGCATGGGCGGCGCCCAGCCGCTCGCCGCCGTCATGGCCGGTGCCTGCTGCCTTGCCGTCGAATGCAATCCCGACTCGATCGATTTCCGCCTGCGCACCCGCTATCTCGACGCCAAGGCCGAGACGCTCGACGAAGCGCTTGAAATGATCGATCGCTGGACCAAATCAGGCGAGGCCAAATCCGTCGGCCTGCTCGGCAATGCCGCCGAGATCCTGCCGGAAATGGTCCGCCGCGGCATCCGCCCGGATATCGTCACCGACCAGACCTCGGCCCATGATCCGATCAACGGTTACCTGCCGAAGGGCTGGACGATGGCCGAGTGGAAGGCCAAGCGCGAGAGCGATCCGAAGGCAGTGGAAAAGGCCGCACGCGCCTCGATGCGCGAACATGTCGAGGCGATGATCGCCTTCTGGAACGCCGGCATTCCGACCCTCGACTACGGCAACAATATCCGCCAGGTCGCCAAGGACGAGGGCCTCGAAAACGCCTTTGCCTTCCCCGGCTTCGTGCCGGCCTATATAAGACCGCTGTTCTGCCGCGGCATCGGCCCCTTCCGCTGGGCAGCCCTGTCAGGCAACCCGGAGGACATCTACAAGACCGACGCCAAGGTGAAAGAACTGCTGCCCGACAACAAGCACCTGCACAACTGGCTCGACATGGCCAGGGAACGCATTTCCTTCCAGGGCCTGCCGGCGCGCATCTGCTGGGTCGGCCTCGGCGACCGTCACCGCCTGGCGCTGGCCTTCAATGAGATGGTCAGAAACGGCGAGCTTTCCGCGCCGATCGTCATCGGCCGTGACCACCTCGATTCGGGCTCCGTCGCCTCGCCGAACCGCGAAACCGAGGCGATGAAGGACGGCTCCGACGCCGTTTCCGACTGGCCGCTGCTGAACGCTTTGCTCAACACCGCGTCGGGCGCCACCTGGGTATCGCTGCATCACGGCGGCGGCGTCGGCATGGGCTTCTCGCAGCATTCCGGCGTCGTCATCTGCGCCGACGGCACCGACGATGCAGCAAGGCGTCTCGAACGCGTGCTCTGGAACGACCCGGCAACCGGCGTCATGCGCCACGCCGATGCCGGCTACGATATCGCCCTCGACTGCGCCCGGGACAAGGGCCTGCGCCTGCCCGGCATTCTCGGGAACTGAACCACATGAGGATCCTGCGCGCCGGCGATTACAAACGCATGCCGTGGAAGAACGGCAAGGGGGTGACGGTGGAGATCGCCGTCTCCCCGCCTGGCGCCTCGATCGACGATTTCGACTGGCGCATCAGCATGGCGGCGGTCGCGGAAAACGGGGCGTTCTCGATTTTCCCGGGCATCGACCGGACGCTGGCGGTCCTCGACGGCAACGGCATGGTGCTCGAGATCGACGGCAGCGCTGCTGTCCTGCTGACGACACAAAGCACTCCTCTTGCCTTCCCGGCTGATATCCCCGTCACCGCCAGGCTCGAAGACGGCGCGATCACCGATCTCAACGTCATGACGCGCCGGGCCGGCCTCACCCATAGCCTCGCCCGAATCGACATCGACGGCGCCACGCGCCTGCCGTTGCCATCGCCGACATGCCTGTTCCTCTGCCACCGCGGCATGGTGTCATTCCGCCGGTCGGGCGAGACCGGGACGCTTGCAGCCGGCGACACGCTGCTGATCGAGGATATGACGATAGCTGCGCTTGATATCGACGGCCAGGCCAGATGTTATCTCATCTCGATCGCTACTCACTGATTTTCCCTTAACGGTTTGGAATTTCGATCGATTTCGGAAAAAATCAGGGTGCCAGCATCGGCGATCGCGATATCAGGCCATGGACGCCGTTCCTGCTTTCGGTCTAAACTTTGCCCTTCTGATGCAGAAGAAGACCTAGACTGCCCGCGACATCAAGGGCGGCAAGGGAGCAGGTGTGACGGATCCATACGATATTCTCGGCGTTGAACGCGATGCGGACGAGGCGAAGCTGAAGGCGGCCTACCGGCGCCTGGCAAAGGTCGCCCATCCTGATTCGGGCGGCGATACGGAAGCCTTCGACAATCTGCAGAAAGCCTATGCGCTGCTTCTCGATCCGGTCCGCCGCAAGGTCTATGACGATACCGGCTATGACGTCGAGTTCGCCGATGCGGCCGAGCTGCAGGCGCTTGTGATGATCGAGAAGCTCGTGACCGACGCCGTGCTCGACGAGCGGGCGCCGGGCAGTTTCGATCCGGTCGCGGTCATGCAGGAAAGCCTCTCCGAGGAACTGCGCAAGGCGCGGTTCAGCAAGAGCGAGCTGGAACGCCACGCCTCGCGCGTCGGCCTGCATCTGGAGCGGTTGGAAAAGCAGTCCGGCCGTGATGTGCTCGCCCATATGTTCCGCGCCCGCATCGAAGCGATCTCCAAGGCGGTCGCGGAAACCGAGGCGAAGATCAAGGCGGCCGAACGCGCCGCCGACATGCTGAGCGGCTACGTCTACGATCTCGATCCGTCGTTGCTGCCGGAAGCTTCTGTGACCAATCTCGAATGGATCGAGACCTCCAGAAACCGCTCCACCGGCTGACGCAGCGCGCGCTAAAACCATCAGTAGGACAGCTTCGGATACCAGTCCGGCGCCCGGCCTTCCGGCGTCGTGTCGATCAGCGTCCAGAGCGGCATCAGATCGGGCGCGCCGCGCGGATCCTCGCCGGGATCAGCCGTCACGCCGCCCATTTCCTGGCTCCAGAAGTGGCGGATCGTGCCGTCGCGCCGCGTGAAGACGTTGTAGGCGGCGTCATCGCCGCCGCCTCTGCCTATGGCGTGATAGTCGCGGCTGTAATCGCCCGACGGATCGGAATAAAGCGGCAGGTGGTGCCAGCCGCGCTCCTTCTTGAAGGCGAGCAGTCTGCCGATCGGCGAAAGCGCGACCACCGCAAGGGCGGCGCGCTGCTGGATATCCGGCACCTCGCCATCCCAGGCCGACAGCAGCGAGGTGCACATGGGGCATGGACGCTCGCGCTCCGGCCCGAACATGTAGCTATAGACGATCAGCGTCTCCTTGTCGGCAAAGAGCTCGCTCAGCGAGATCGGCCCGTCGGCGCCTTCGAAGCGATAATCCTTCTTCACCTCGCCGCCCGGCGGCAGCGCCCGGCGCTGTCTTGCCACGCGCTCGATGTGCCGGCGCAATTCGATCTCTTCGGCCAACAGCGCATCGCGGGCGATACGATATTCCTCGCTCTCATTCGGGAAACGAACGGCATTCTTGGCCGCGAGTACGGCGGCGGGTACCAGCTGACGGTTATCCATGACAATCCTCCTGTCGTTGCCTGATGATGTGCCGACCTCAGGGCAATATGCAGCACATCGTTGGAATGACGATCGGAAGATGCGAAAATCGACAGGGCGGCGAAAAATATCCCACTTCGGAATCCCGAAATTCCCCCGCTTCGGGATTCCGAAATTCGAGCCGTTTTGCGCGGTGTCGTCGCGAAGAAATAATCAATGATTTCAATCCCGCAACCTATTTCGGGATTCCGAAGTGCTATATAGATCTTGGTGGGATTATGCACGCTCGCCACACAAAACTGCTCGGACGCCGGATGCCTGAATGCAAAAAGGGCGCTCGACCCTTGCGGGGAGCGCCCTTATCCTGTCGGACAGCGAACAGCTCGACAACGTCGATACCGGGCGCATCCATTTTTCAGGCAGGCCCGCTATATGGACGCTTGCATTCGCCGTTTCAAGGGCTTTTTGCATCATCTTTAGCATGCGGCCACTAAAGGGCGGCGCCGGTCACCGGATTGACCACCGGCCGCTCGCTTTTGTCGCCCTCCCCAGCCGGCTGCACGGCCGGCGGCGCCATCGATTCGGCGTCGGTGGGTTCCGGCTTGCCGGGAACCACATTGACATCCTTGGGACGGCGCTGCTCGGGCTTTACGTTTTCATCATTCGTCGACATTGTCTGTCTCCTTTCCAGGGAAGAAGTCCGGGCTGCCGACATGGTTCCGGGGGCGGATGGAGGATTGCCGATGCTCGAAAGGTTTTTGCTGCAGGGGCCGCAGGATGCTCGCTTCACCATCCTTCTTGCCCATGGCGCCGGCGCGCCGATGGATTCGGCCTCGATGACAGCGGCGGCCGACGCGCTTGCCGGCGTCGGCTTTCGCGTCGCCAGGTTCGAATTCGCCTATATGGCCGCCCGCCGCACCGGAGTCCGCAAGCCGCCGCCGCGCGCCGAAACCCTTAACCCCGAATATGAGGCGGCGATTGCCGCGCTCGACGCTGGCGGTCCTCTCATCATCGGCGGCAAGTCGATGGGCGGACGGGTGGCGAGCATGGTCGCAGACGGTCTCTACGACAGGGGAAAGATCGCCGGACTGCTCTGCCTCGGCTATCCCTTCCATCCGCCCGGCCAGCCGGAGAAGCTGCGCACCGGCCATCTTGCAGGGCTCAAGACCCCCACCCTGATCTGCCAGGGAACACGCGACGAATTCGGCACGAAGGACGAGGTACCAGGCTACGATCTCTCCGACCGGATCGAGATCCTCTGGCTCGAGGACGGCGATCACGACCTCAAGCCGCGCAAGAAAATCTCCGGCTTCTCCGCTGCCGACCACCTCGCCGCGATGGCAAAGGCGGCAAAGGCGTGGGCCGAACGCCTGCCGCTTTAGGCACTGCCTCTTGGCCGTCGTCGGGTGGAAAGCTTCCTCACATCGATGCGCCGGTCGGCGGCGAAAACAGTGATTTCGAAATGATCGGCCTGCACCACGTCGCGGATATTCCTCGGCCGGTGCGCCGCGACGTTCACCCCGCCTCTCAGCCGCACGCTGTCATAGAGAATGCCGGCGCCGCCACTCGAGCGCACCTCTTCGCCGAGCACCTGCGATGCAGCGTAGCTCGTGCCGTCATAGATATCGGGCCGCAGCGTCTGTTCGCCGCGAATGTCGAGATAGTCGCCGATCAGGGTGGCGGTATAACTGCGATAGGTGCGCGCCATCGTCGCCACCCCACGCGCCACAGCCTCGCGGCGGAGATGATGACCGACCTCGGCGGCGGCTGTCTTCAGATTGTCGGCTGCATACCAGGCGCCGAGATCGGGGCCATTGAACCGCATGCCGCCGGGTGCGACATGCAGGAATGCCGCCATCACGATGCTGGCATTGGGCGTGCCGTAGACCCATTCCTTTTCGGGAAGCCGCCGGATGCGGTCGGCCACGAGCCGGTCATTGGTCCATCCCACAAGTTCCATGACGGCTTCGAGATCGGCCGCCCTCGCCACAGTATCGAAGAGACCGATCGGCGGAAATTGCGACGGGATCAGCCGGTAGGACGGTCGCGGCGCCTCGGCGAAACGGTCGCTCACCGGAAGACGATGTCCGCGTCTTCGTAGGGCGTGAATGCCTCGTCGAGCCGGTTCGGCGGCATATAGAGCCCGCCGCGCGCGCCGTCGAGAAACCGGCGCACAGTTATCAGCCCGTCCTGGGTGCCGCTTGTGACGATATCGAGCGGCGACTGGCCGCCGAAGACACGCGCCTGATGCGGCGTTCGCAGCCAGTCGATTCCGGCGCGTTCGTCGGCAAACAGCACGCCGAGCGCCTGGTGGATGCCGAGCACGGCGGAGATGCGGGTCAGGGTATCGACATCGAGGGTGAAGGCGCCGTGCTCACGCGCCTGCTTGGCCCAGCTGTGATAGGTCGAGCGGGAGGGATAACCGAGCACGAGGAGGCGCTGTTCTTCAGTGAGCCCCCAGAGATCGGCGATCGCCAGGAAGGTCCGCAAGGCCGGCGGGCTCAGCCGCCTTCGATTGGCCGGCGCAAACCGCTGCGTTTCCAGCCGCTCCGGCTCCTGCTCCCTGTGTCTTGCCTGCTGCATAGCATTCTCCTGTCTTGAACTAGATTTAGTCCAAATCTGGGCATCCGGCAAGTTAATTGGAAGTGGGACTTCAGGATAGCTCTCCGGCCGCCTCGCGGATCGTCTGCATCAGGATCGATTGCGGCAGCGATGGCACCGCATCGGCGCGCATCGTCAGCCCGACCGGCCCCTTGGTTTCGCCGGTGTCGATCGGCAGAAGCGCCAGCCGCCCATCAGCGACATCGCCTGCCACCACGCCGTTGGAAATGATCCAGATCGCATCGCTTGCCCTCAGAAAGGCGCGGCCGAAGGAATCCGACACCGTCTCGATCTGGTTCGGCAGGCTGGAAATACCGTTGGCGATGAGGAAATTTTCGACGACCGGCCGGATGATCGAGCCGCGCGTCGGCATCAGCACCGTGTAGTCGGCGAAACCGGCAAAGGGCGATTGCCGGCTATCGAGCAGCGGATGGCCGGGACGCACGGCAAACACCACCTGCTCGGAATAGAGATGTTCGAAGGAAAAGCCCGCCATCTTCTCAGCTCCGGCCAGGCGGCCAACCACGAGGTCGAGATCGCCGACGCGAAGCTGCTCCAAGAGCACGGCGTTTTCGCCGGTGACGATCTTCACCCGGCTCCGGGTATTTTCATTGAGGAAGAGTTCCATCGCCCGCGGCATGATGCGCGACGACACCGTCGGCAGGGCGCCGATCCGGATCGGCGGCGCATCGGCGAACTGCTCCTGCGAGACGGAATCGAGACCCTGGCGCAGCGCCGTCAGCGCGGCGCCTGCATGCCGCAGGAAAACCTCGCCGTAACGGGTGATCTTGATGCCGCGGCCGTCGCGCTCGAAGACGGCAACACCCAGCACCTCTTCCAGTTCGCGGATCGTCTTCGTCACCGCCGGCTGGCTGACATGCAGCAACTCCGCCGCCTTCATGACGCTCTTCTGCCGCGCCACCTCGACAAAGGTCTGCAGATGACGAAACTTGACGCGGCTGTCGATCATTCCATAACTCCTGGGTTATCGAGATGCCCTGAAAATATCATTTTACTTAACCGGATCAACCATCCAGTTTTGCGCCAAGAGATGGTGGCGAGTTGACGAGAAGGCGCAATCGGTCATCCTCGGCCTTGACCCGCGGCTGGTGATGCCGTGTGGATGCTCGGGCCAGGCCCGAGCATGACGGAGGGGCGCCAATGGCTGCCCTCACCCTAACCCTCTCCCCGCAGGCGGGGCGAGGGGACGTGCCAAACGAGGCATCGAGGTTGAGGGAGAGGTGCGGCAGATCCCTTCTCCCCGCACGCGGGGGTCCGAAGGACGGGACGAGACGCGTGGCTCGACCCAGGCAGAGGTGGCGGCAGCCGGATGAGTGGCTACCCGGCTGAGCTCATGATGACGGAGGAAGCGACGTGCAGTTCGCCCGCATAAACGACGTGACGATCCACTATCAGCTTATCGGCGCTCCCGCCGACCGGCCGGTGATCGTCTTCATCAATTCGCTCGGAACGGATTTCCGCATCTGGCGCGATGTCGTGGTACGGCTTGCCGGCGATTACGCCATCGTGCTGTACGACAAGCGCGGCCACGGCCTTTCCGACGTCGGCCAGCTCCCCTCGTCGATCGAGGATCACGCGACCGATCTTGCCGGCCTGCTCGACCTACTCTCGGTCAAGGATGCCGTCATCTGCGGCCTGTCGGTCGGCGGCCTCATCGCCCAGTCGCTGACGCAGCGCCGGCCGGACCTCGTCGGCGCCCTCATCCTTTGCGACACCGCCCATAAGATCGGCACGGCTGAGAGCTGGAACGCCCGCATCGCCGCCGTCGAAGACAAGGGCATCGGCAGCATCGTCGACGCCGTGATGGAACGCTGGTTCACGCCGGCCTTCCGCCGGCCCGAGAACACCGCCTATGCCGGCTATTGCAACATGCTGACGCGCCAGCCCGTGGAGGGTTACCTCGCCGCCTGTGAGGCGATCCGCGACTCGGATTTCACCGAGGCCGCGAAGTCGATCGCTGTGCCGACACTCTGCATCGTTGGCGACCAGGACGGCTCGACGCCGCCTGATCTGGTGCTTTCCACGGCGCGGCTGATCCCCGGCGCCCATTACGAGGTCATCCGCGACTGCGCCCATATTCCTTGCGTCGAGCAGCCGGAGGCGCTGACGGCGATCATCCGCGCCTTCCTCACCTCTATTTCGCCTAGAGAAAGCAGCCCATGAACGAAACAGCCTCCTCCTCCGAACGCTATCGGCAAGGCATGGCGACCCGTCGCGCCGTGCTCGGAGACGCCCATGTCGAGCGCGCCATAGCGGCAACGACGGAGTTCGACCGCCCCTTCCAGGAGCTGATCACCGAAGCCGCCTGGGGCCATGTCTGGTCGCGCCCAGCGCTGACGAGGCGCGAGCGTTCGATCGTCACCATCGCCCTGCTGGCCGCACTCGGCCAGGACGATGAGGTCGCCATGCATGTGCGTGCCACCGCCAATACGGGTGCGACCCGGGAGGATATCTGCGAGGCGCTGTTGCATGTGGCGATCTATGCCGGCGTTCCCGCCGCCAACCACGCGATCAAGATTGCCAAGCAGGCCTTTGCACAGATGGACGCCGAGAAAGCGGCCTGAGGGGGAGAAATGTCCGAACGAGCAAACAACAAGCCGGAGACCGGCGCCTTCTTCGCCCGCGACCGCGCCTGGCACGCGCCGGCGCTGACCCCCGGCTACAAAACCTCGGTGCTGCGCGCGCCGCAGCGCGCGCTGCTGTCACTCGACGGCACGATCACCGAAACGACAGGCCCGGTCTTCGGCCATTCAATCATCGGCGAGCTCGACAACGACCTGATACTGAACTATGCGCGGCCGGGCGAAAGCGCCATCGGCGAACGCATCATCGTCCATGGCCGCGTGCTCGACGAGCGGGCCAAGCCGGTGGCCGGCGCCCTGGTCGAATTCTGGCAGGCCAATGCCGGCGGCCGCTACCGCCACAAGAAGGAAACCTATCTCGCGGCAATCGACCCGAATTTCGGCGGCTGCGGCCGCGCCATCACCGACGACGAGGGCCGCTATCATTTCCGCACCGTCCGGCCCGGCGCCTATCCCTGGCCGAACGGCGTCAACGACTGGCGCCCCGCCCATATTCACTTCTCGATCTTCGGCCACGGCTTTGCCCAGCGTCTGATCACGCAGATGTATTTCGAGGGCGACCCGATGATCTGGAAATGTCCGATCGTCGGTACGATCCCCGACAAGGCGGCGATCGAGCAGCTGATCGCGCCGCTCGACTGGGGCAACACGATCCCGATGGATTCGCGCGCCTATAAATTCGATATCGTGCTGCGCGGCCGCCGCTCGACGATGTTCGAAAACAGGCTGGAGGGCAACTGACCATGCAGCAGCTCGGCTATCTCAAGGAAACCCCGTCGCAGACCGCCGGTCCCTATGTGCATATCGGCCTGACGCCGAATTTCTGCGACATCACAGGCGTCTACGACAGCGATCTCGGCAGCGTGATGCTCAACGACAAGACGCTCGGCGAACGCATCACCGTCACCGGCCGCATCTTCGACGGCGCGGACGCGCTGGTGCGCGATGCCGTCGTCGAGATCTGGCAGGCCGACAGCGCCGGCTTTTACAATAGTCCCTCGGAAATGCGCGGCGCCGCCGACCCGAACTTCGCCGGCTGGGGCCGCTGCCCGACCCGGGCCGACGACGGCGTCTACAGCTTCGAAACCATCAAGCCCGGGTGGGTCCCCTTCAAGGACGGCCGCAGACAGGCGCCGCACATCACTTTCTGGATCGTCGCCCGCGGCATCAATATCGGCCTGCATACGCGGATGTATTTTCCGGAGGAGGCCGAAGCCAACGCCAGCGACCCGCTGCTTGCCCGCATCGAACATCGCGAACGCGTTGCCACCATGGTCGCCACCCGCGATAGCGCAACCTGCCGTTTCGACATCCATCTGCAGGGGCCGAAGGAGACGGTGTTTCTGGATATTTGAGGGTGTGCCGGCTGCTTGTCGGAGAATTTCGCGCAAGCAGCCACCTCACCCTGCCCTCTCCCCGAGGGGAGAGGGGAACAGTGCCGCGAGAGAACCTGCCCATAAGGCGCCGACGCCGCCTCATTTCCCTTCTCCCCTCGGGGGTCCGAAGGACGGGTCGAGACCAGTGGCTCGACCCCGGGGTGGCGGCAGCCGGATGAGGGGGTCACCACCACAAACGAGCAAACCATGACCGCATCGCCCTTCGACCACCCCTTCCTCTCCGGCCTTGTCGGCGACGACGAAATCGCGCCTTATTTCTCCGCCGAGGCGGATATCCGGGCCATGCTCTCCTTCGAGGCGGCACTCGCCAAGGCCGAAGCCGCGCACGGCCTTATTCCCGGCGAGGCAGCAAGGAATATTGCCGAAGCCTGCGCCGATTTTTCTCCAGATCTTGCCAGCCTTCGCGCGGCAACGGCGAAAGACGGGGTCGTCGTCCCCGACCTTGTCAAGCAGCTGCGCGCCAAGGTCGGCGAGGAAGCGGGCAGAAACCTGCATCTCGGCGCCACCAGCCAGGACGTCATCGACACCAGCCTGATGATCCGCCTGAAGGCGGTGGTCTTCCTGTTTGCCGGCCGACTTTCCGCCATCCTCGCAGCGCTTGACGGGCTCGACCGGCAGTTCGGCCGCAACCGCCTGATGGGCCATACCCGCATGCAGGCGGCGATCGCCATCAGCGTCTCCGACCGTCTCAATGCCTGGCGCGCGCCGCTCGCGACCTATCGCGACCGCCTGACCGAGCAGAGCTTCCCCGTCCAGTTCGGCGGTGCTGCCGGCACGCTCGACAAGCTTGGGCCACAGGCCGCCGCCGTCCGCGCTTCGCTCGCCCAGGAGCTCGGCCTCACCGACATCAGGCAATGGCAGAGCGCGCGTCTGCCGATCGCCGATATCTCCGGCCTGTTCGCTTCGATTTCGGGCAGCCTCGGCAAGATGGGACAGGATATCGCGCTGCTTGCCGAGATGGGCGGCGAGATCGAAATTTCAGGCGGCGGCACCTCCTCGGCCATGGCGCACAAGCAGAACCCGGTTGCCGCGGAAGTCCTGGTCTCGCTCGCCCGCTTCAACGCCACTGCGCTCTCGGGTATCCACCAGTCTCTTGTCCATGAACAGGAGCGCTCCGGGGCGGCCTGGACGCTCGAGTGGCTGCTGCTGCCGCAGATGACCATGGCAACCGCCGCCAGCCTGCGGCTCGCCGGAGGACTGATAGGAAATATCAAGCGGCTTGGGACGGCTTGAGATCGCAGCTGCGGCCAGCACTGTGGCAAGCCGGGCGGCAGGGGTTCCAGCGCGAGAGCGGGCATTTGCTTTTTCGATCGCGCGCAACCATCTAATAGGCATGACTTGCGGAAAACGCCCTGCCCGCGCAGCCCATTTACCGAAAACCAACCATACTGGGTTGCTTTCCGAAGCGAAAGCCGATTGCTTAGGAGAATATACTTCTTCTTCCGCTACCGGTTAGGAGAATGAAAGGGGGCGCAGGCAAACTCGTGGAATTCTGCTGCTTCGCATCGGGATAAACTATGATTACGATGGCGATGCGGGAAGGCCGGTTTGAAAAACGATGACGACAGAACTGTTTCAGATAAAATTTTGGGGCGTCCGCGGCAGTATTCCCGTATCGGGCCCCGAGTTCGATCGCTACGGCGGTAACACTTCCTGCATCGAGATTCGCTGCGGAAAACATCGGTTGCTTTTCGACGCAGGTTCGGGCCTGCGCGAGGCGGGGCTGTCGCTGCTTGCCGACGGCGTCAGCGACGTGGACCTGTTCTTCAGCCACTGCCATTACGACCACATCATCGGCCTGCCCTTCTTCAAGGCGATCTATTATCCCTCAATCAACGTCAACATCTGGTCCGGGCACCTCGACGGCAAGATGAGCACGCGGGAAATGGTCGAGCAGTTCATCAGCCCGCCCTGGTTTCCGGTCAAGACCGACATCTGTCAGGCGACGATGAACTTCCGCGATTTCCATCCCGGTCAGGTTCTGACCCCGCATGAGGGCATCGAGATCAAGACGTTCACGCTGAACCATCCGGGCGGCGCCATCGGCTACCGCATCGAATGGCAGGGTCGGTCGATCGCTCTCATCTACGATATCGAGCATATTCCCGGCAGCTATGATCCGGTCTCCCTGGAGATGATGCAGGGCGCCGATCTCGTCGTCTACGATTGCACCTACAATGAAGACGAGATGCAGCGCTTCAAGGGTTTCGGCCATTCGACCTGGGAGCACGGCACCGAGCTGGCCAAAATGGCGGGCGCCAAGCGCTTCGCCCTGTTCCACCACGCCCCCTCCCGCACGGACGAACAACTGGCCGAAATGGAAGCACAGGCTGAGGCCGCCTTCCCCGGCGCCTTCGCCGCCCGCGACAATCAGACCGTGGTGATTTAGGGGTGCCGGCGCACGCAGGCGCCGGCCCGTTCGCAACTTGCTAACGGAACAGATGCCGGGTCCGACCGTTTCCCCGGCAGCGCAAGATCGATGAAACGGGGTATCAGCCATGACCGTGCTCTCCGGACAATGCCTTTGCGGGCAGGTGAAACTTTCTGTTCGTGGCGAACCGTTGCGCGTCGGCATTTGTCACTGTACCGACTGCCGAAAGGAAAGCGGTTCGGCCTTTACCTTTTACGGCGTCTGGCCCGCCGGCCAATTTGAACATTCCGGCGAAACCGGCGAATTCCACGGCCGGCGCTTCTGCACCGGATGCGGTTCGCGGCTGTTTTCCGCCGATGACCAGGAGGCGGAAATCAAGCTCGGCATCCTCTCGCAGGCGCCGACGCCGCTGGCGCCGCGCTACGAACTCTGGATCAAACGCCGCGAGGCATGGTTGCGGCCCGTGGAGGGCGCCGAGCAGTACCAGGAGGACCGAACGTGAATCTGGCCACGCTCGTCCGACATCACATCACCACCGTTGCAGGTATCGAGATTTTTTACCGTGAGGCCGGCCCGAAGGAGGCGCCGGTACTGTTGCTGCCGCACGGCTATCCTTGCTCGTCTTACGAGTTTCGTAATCTCATGCCGCGCCTTGCCGACCGCTGGCGGCTGATCGCCCCGGATTTCCCCGGCGCGGGCTACAGCGGCACACCCGACGATTTCGACTACAGCTTCGATGGTTATGCCGCCTGGCTGGAAGCGTTCATCGGCGCGCTCGATGTCGACCGTTTCGCCCTCTATCTCCACGATTTCGGCTCACCGATCGGAGCGCGGCTGGCAATCAGAAACCCGAGCCGCATCGTGGCACTGATCATCCAGAATGGCGATATTCCCTATGAGGATGCACTCGGCCCGAAATATGCCGATATCGAGGCGACGTGGGCGCTGCCGCGCGCGGAGATGAGGAAAGCGCTGGCGCAAGCGATCAGCGAGGAGACGTCCCGGGAGGAATTCCTCAACGACCTGCCGCCGCCCCTGGCCGACACAATCCCGCCGGATCTCTGGCGGCTGCACTGGTCGCTGATCACGCCGCGGCGCAAGGAAATCGCTATCGACCTGATCGCCGGATTAAAGGAGAACCGCGCCTGGTTCCCCGAGCACCGGAAGTATCTCAGAGAGTACCGGCCGCCGACCCTGATCGTCTGGGGGCCAAACGACCACTATATGCCGGAAAAGTCGGCACGCGCCTATCTCCGCGATCTGCCGGAGGCCGAACTGCATCTGCTCGACGGCGGGCATTGGCTGCTCGAGACGCATCTGAATGAGGTCACAGAACTGGTGCGGGACTTCCTCGGGCGCGTTCACGCAGCCTGATCTTGCAGGAGTTCTGGCGCCGACCACCAAGAGACGGCAGGGTGGTGGGCCGTCACCGCAAACAAGTCCGACAGGAAATCCCAGGCGGCCGCATCATGAACCAGATGGTGGCTGAGCACACCAATCGGCTCGCCATTGCCGGCAAACCGGTCGCGGAGTTCGGCAACCAGCTCGGCCACCAGTTCCTCCGCGCTGCGGCCGCCGCGCGTGCCGTGCCAGTCGATGATATCGACATGGGTGTTGAGAAGCGGGATCGGCCCGCCCTCTTTTGCCCGCCCATAAACCGAGAGCGCCGCAAAGCCGACTTCGGGCAATGCCGGGATGAGCCCGGCGTCGATCCGGTTCCACGGCGGCACCAGCACCGGCAGGAAGCGGGCGGGATGGAGCCGCTTCAGGCGCTGCAATCCTTCACGCAACTCGCTGAGCACCACCTCGGGCGGCCGTTCGCCGCCGAGTTCCTGCTTCTTGCGCTCAGGTCCGGCGTGATTGGTATGCGACCAGCCATGCACAGCGACAGCGACGCCGGCGTCCTCCGCCAGCCGCGCACCTAATGTCTCGCCGGTCCGGCCGGGAATGACGGCAAGCGTCAGTGGAATCCCGTTCCCGCCGCTCAGCGCCAACAGCTGCTCCAGATCGGGCGTCGGCTCGACGGCGTCGTCGTCGCGCAGCCAGAATCGCGCCACGCGGCCGGCGGCTCGCCAGCGGTCGAGCTCGCGCCGCAGCGGTTCCCAGCTCATGCCTTGGCTCATCATCTCACTCCTGTTCCTGCGCCTTGCGCAAAATCTCGTCCAGAACGCGGGCTGCCGTCGCAAGCGATCGCTCCTCGAGCACGAAGCGCCGCGCCGCCTGTCCCATCGCTTCGCGTTTTTGCCCGTCGCCGAGCAGGGCCGCAATGGCCCTGGCATAGGCGGCGACATCGCCCTCCGGTGTCAGCAGACCGGTGACGCCGGCCTCGACCACGGCGGGCACACCCGCCGTTTTCTGCGCCACGACAGGCAGGCCGGCGGCCTGGGCTTCTAGATAGGCTAGGCCATAGGCCTCGCCGCAGCCGGGCCAGACATAGATGCCGCCGCGCGCGAGCAGGCCGGCGATCTCGGTCTCGCTCCGCTCGCCCAGCCACTCGATGCGGCCGGCAAAGCCGGCAAACAGCGCCTCCACCTCCCGGCGTATCGGCCCGTCGCCGATGACCGAAACGGTCCATGGCCTGTTTTCGATCAGCCGCAATGCTTTTGCGAGCATCGCGTAGCTTTCCATCTTGTCGCCGGCCCGCATCATCGCGACCGTCATCAGCCGGCTGGGATCGGGCGCCGGACGCACCGCCTCGAACAGCGCCGAATCGATGAACGGCTTGAGAGCCGCAAGCCGCGCCTGCGGAAAGGCGGCTGATAGTCCGGCCCGATCACGCTCGGTGAAGCTGATATTGACCGCCGCCTGCATGACCGCCTCCCCCACGCGCTTCTGCCGGTCGGCCCAATCCGTCCGGTCGCGTTTTGCTGCATAGGAGGCTTCGGCGGTGACATAGGGAATAGCCAATTCGGCGGCGATTGCCGGCCCGAAGGGATCGGGCGATTTATAATAGGGATGATAGCAGAACCAGAGATCCGGCCGCGGCTCGGCTTGCCATTTCGCCCGTAACCGCGCCAATTCGGCCGAGATGGCGGGTGCGAGCGCCGCGGCCGCCTCCGGTGTCGGGGCATGAGTGCGGAATTCGGAAACGATCTCGACTTGATGCCCGGCAAGCTCCAATGCCCGGATCAGCAGCCGCGCCATCAGCCGGTCGCCCGAAGGCACCGGGTGGTTCGGCGATTTCATCGGCGCATAGAAGGCGACCCGCATGCGCATCCCTCGCATAGACACACTGTTTCCAATCGGCATTCACAAGCGAATTCATAACCAGATCAGGCACATGCAGCACGCGGTCGCGTTGAACCCTCCCATGGTGTGCGGCATCGTGACTGGCGGCGAAAAAATCCCTTATTGCCGCCCTCCCGAAAACTTGCGCATAAGCATATGCAATGTGATCGCAATGGAAGCAATTCCGCCTCTTTCCCCATCTCTATGGGCCTGCGATTGCATCGACAAGAACGGGAATGAATGACGACGGCCTCGGTCACAGGGATTTTTTCGGAGCGCTCGATCAGAAGGGCAAGGCTCGGTTCGGGGCTGGTTATTTTCGTCTTCGTTCTCTTGCATTTGTCGAACCATGCACTCGGACTCGTTTCGATCGCCGCGGCCGATAAGGCCCGCCATGTTTTCCTGGCAATCTGGCGCAATCCCGCCGGCACCGTCCTGTTTTACGGATCAGTCCTCGTCCATATGACCCTGGTGCTGCGCGCCATCTACATCAGGCGCAGCCTGGTCATGCCGAAGGGGGAAGCAGCCCAGATGGTGCTCGGCCTGCTGATCCCGCTGCTTCTGATCGATCACGTCATCGGCACCCGCATTGCCCATGAACTCTATGGCTATATCGACAATTACGAGACGATCGTCGGCATGTTATGGCTGCGGACTCCGGCGACGGGCCTGCGCCAGGCATTCGGCCTGACCGCGGTGTGGATCCACGGCTGCATCGGCATCCATTACTGGCTGCGTTACCGCCCCTGGTACGGCGGTTTCGCACCGCTGCTGCTGGCGCTGGCGATCCTCGTGCCGGTGCTGTCGCTGCTCGGTTTCGTCGAAATGGGCCGCACGCTTGCCGACCCCACCTATCAACTGACCTCCATCGAGCCTTACGCAACGACCGTGAATTCCCACTATGTCTCCGACCCCGAGATCCGCAGCCAGATCGCCATGGTTCGCGCCGGGCTCTATGGCGCCTTCTCGGCCTCGCTGATCATCGTCGTTGCCGCCCGCACACAGCGCAGGCTGAAGGAGCGTCTCGATCAGGTCGCGGTGCACTATCCGGGCGGCGAAGTGATCCGCGTGCCGCGTGGGTTCACGGTGCTGGAGGCGAGCCGGCTCGGCGGTCTGCCGCATTATTCGGTCTGCGGCGGCAAGGGCCAGTGCTCCACCTGCCGGGTACAGATTCTTGGTGATTACCAGAAGCTGCCGCCGCCCGACAAGCTGGAACAGACGACACTGAAACGCATCAATGCCGGCCCTGATGTCCGCCTCGCCTGCCAGCTTCGGCCGAATACCGATGTCTCGGTCGCGCCCCTTCTCGTGCCGGCCGTCGAGGCGGCTCTTCCGGCCAACAGCCAGGAGACGAGCCCCGGCCGTGAGCGTGAAATCGTCGTGCTCTTCGTCGATATCCGTCATTTCACCACGCTGACGGAAACGCGCCTGCCCTTCGACGTCGTCTTCCTGCTGAACCGCTATTTCGCCATCATCGGCAAGGCGGTGGAGCAGGCGGGCGGCCGGCTCGACAAATTCATCGGCGACGGCGCCATGGCGCTCTTCGGCCTCAACGCCGCGCCGGAGGAGGCCTGCCGCCAAGCGCTCGACGCGGCGGCGGCAATCAACATCGGGATCGACAAACTCGCCGCCGAACTGGCCGAAGAGCTGACGCTGCCGCTGCGGATCGCCGTCGGCATCCACACCGGCCCGGCCGTCATCGGCACGATGGGCTATGGCCGGGTGCGCAGCATGACGGCGATTGGAGATACGGTGAACGTCGCGAGCCGACTGGAAAGTGCGGCCAAGGAATTCGACGCGGCGATCGTCTTCTCCGAGCCGGTGGCCAGGCTTGCCGGCGCCGATCTTGACGACATCCAAAGCCGTGAAATCAGCGTGCGCGGCCGCGCCCTGCCCTTGAAAGTCTATGTCGTTCCGAGAGAGAAAGCGGCAGAACCGCTCAAAGGAAAAGCCTGATGCACGGCAAGCCCTGGCTCACCGCCAAATATTGGAGCCGCCGGTTGCGCAAGGCGCGCAATAGAGCGGCCTCGCGCTTCTTCGACACCCGCCTCGGCCGCCGGCTGCTGATCGAGAATATCGGCCCGCGCGTCGTCTCGATGACGGTCGATGCCGGTGATCATCTGATGACCTTCTCGCCTTCCGACTATATCGGCCGCAAGGTCTTCCGGAAGGGCCATTTCGAGCGCGACGCCGTCGACCGGTTGATCGCCATCCTGCGCGAGCGCGGCCTGCTCAGGAAGGACGCGACGCTGCTCGAGATCGGCGGCAATATTGGCACCCAGACGGTTTATTTCGCCTTGAGCGGCACCTATGCCAAGATCGTCAGCGTCGAGCCCGATCCGCGCAATTTCCCGCTGCTTGAACTCAACATCCGCCAAAACCGGCTGGAAGAGAAGGTCCGTCTCGTCAACTGCGCCGCCGGCGAGCACGCAGGCGAGATCGACTTTTTCCTGAACCTCAACAATCACGGCAAGAGCAGCGCCATCCGCCAGGGCTCTAGCGATAGGAAGGTCACCGTACCGGTGAAGCCGGTCTCCGAAATCCTCGCCGGGCTTTCGATCGACCCGGCCGCGATCGGGCTGGTGTGGATGGATATCGAAGGCTATGAGCCGGTCGCCTGCCGCTCGATGCAGCCGCTGCTTTCCCGCCGCGTGCCGCTTCATATGGAGTTCACGCCGCTGTTCTACGGGCGCGAGGGCACGAAGGCCTTCATAACGATGCTGTCGGGGTTCTACAAGGATTGTGTCGTGCTCTTCGAGGACCGCGAGGAAGAGATGAAGGTGCGGGATCTGCCTGGCGATATTGATCAGTACAACGTATTGTTTTTGCCCTAGGCTCTGCAGGACACGATTACTGGCGCCGTGCCGCGGACGTCCGTGTTGCCCCCCGGGGGCGTGAGCCCAGGAACGTCTTGTGCAAACCCGAAAAAAGCGGTTAGCTGCACAGTTGGGGGCACTTTTCAAGCACAGTCAGACGAGCTTCGGGCGTTAGATGCGCTGAGAGGTGTCCGCATTCGAGGGAAGTCTCGTGCGCTGGTCCAAACCGCTCAGAGTGCATCTCGGTGTCCTGGTCGTCGCATCGCTGCTTTGCACGTCGATGCCGATTATCTGGTTGGCGTTCAGGCAGGGAAGCAATGCTGCCGTGAGTGCCGGCGCGCAGCAGATGCGCGAGATGAGCCTGCGGCTGATCGAGGGATATCGCCACACGCTGGAGGGAGGCTACGAGGCGGTGGCGCTGGCATCCACCCTGCCGCAGCTCGTTTCGGCGCCGCCTCAGGATATCAAGGCGAAACAGGACCTCTTTCTCGAAGTTCTGCGAAATGTCCCCGAGGCAACGAGCATCTATACCGGATACCCTGACGGCTCGTACCTGCAGGTCATCAACGCTGGAAGGAGGGATGTCCGCCAGACCCTCGCGGCGCCTGACGAAGCGGCTTTCGCGATCAGAACGATCGCCGGGCGACAAAGCGCGAACGTCATATCGACGCTTGGCTTTCTCGACGGCAAGGCAAGACTGATCGGCGAACGGGATGTCGACGACGCGTCTTTCGATCCGCGGCAACGCCCGTGGTATCAATCGGTCGTTCAGGACGGCGCCCCGGTCTCCGTTGGCCCCTATGTCACCGGAACGCTCAAGGTGCCGACGCTGACGATCGCGGCGCCGATGAAGGACGATGGGCGGGTGGTCGTCGGCATCAACGTTCACCTGCAAACCATCGGCCGCCTGCTGGATACACAGAGCATTTCGCCGCATGCCCGAGCCTATGTCATCGACGGTAGCGGCAATCTCGTTGCTCATTCTGACCCTGACATCATGCGCAGGATCATCGCAATATGGTCGAGAACCTCAGGCGCCTTCGCCATAACGGCAAACGCTTTCGATACCAGTCTCGAAACGATTGTCCGGCTGCGGCAGGATCCTGCCTTCGCAAACGGCGGCCTGGCGCGGATCGAACTTGATGGTGCAAGCTATCTTGTCCAGATCGCCCCGGTCAGCGTGTCCGGCCTGTTCCGGGGAAGCACGGCCGCAATCGTCGTGCCGCTGGACGACCTCGTTGCCGAGGCCAACCGGCTGCTCGTGCGCAATCTCCTGATTGCCGGCATCCTGTTGATCGCGGGTGTTGCGGCATCGGTGGTCCTGTCGCGCATGGTCAGCCGCTCTCTATACAGCCTCGCTGACGAGGCGCGCATGATTGGCGATCTCGAGGTCAGCGAGAAGGCTCTGTCGCACTCCTGGATAACGGAAATCAACACATTGGCGAGCGCGCTCTCGGCAAGCCGTCACGCCATCGGCCAGTTTGCCCTCTATGTTCCGCGTGAAGTGGTCCGCCGCATCGTCAGCCCTGACGGGCGAACGGTCGTCAAGGCGAAGCGGCAGGACGTGACCGTGCTGTTTACCGATATCAGGGACTTCACGACCATATCGGAGCAGAATTCGCCCGAGGACGTGGTCGATACGCTGTCGGCCTATTTCGAGCTGCTGAACACCATTGCCGAGAGCCATGACGGCACGGTCGTCCAATATCTCGGCGACTCCATTTTCGTCATGTGGAATGCCCCTGTACCGGATGCCAGGCATGCCGAACACGGCTGCCGATGCGCGCTGGCGATGAAAGCGGCGATCGACGGCCTGAACGAAGAAAACAGCAGGACTGACCGTCCTGCGCTGATCACACGATTTGGCTTGCACACCGGCCCGGCGGTCGTCGGCAGTTTCGGCGCGATTTCGCGACAGCAGTACACGGCCATGGGCGATACGATCAACGTTGCTTCACGGCTGGAAGGGCTGAACAAGGAATTTGGGACGTCGATCCTGGTCAGTGCCGCCATCCATGACGCCGTTGGCGATCGCTTCGCGTTTCGGGCGCTGGGGCTGGTGCAAGTCAAGGGGCGGGCTGAGAAGATTGATCTGTGGGAGCTCGTTGGGGAGAGCGGCGAATAAAATGTGCCGCGATTTTTGGGGCTGAAGGTGATATCCGCAGCTCCGGGCAGGACATCACCGCCAACGGCCAGTTCGGAGTGCACGTCGTTTTGGTCGATGCCAACCGCGCCTGCTCGACCATGGTGGAAGCGGTCAACCTGCTTGCTTGGTGATCCGACATTGGCGAGTTGTCATTTTCTTTGTCATCTCCGCTAAACCTCGCCCCCCATCATTGCCACCACTTGGCTTTCTCAAGGATGACCTTCCGCTTCACCTTGTGGTTGGCGGGAACCTGGATCTTGATGACCTTGCTTTTATTTCCCTTTTTCACCTCAGCGCACACTGCCGCCACCGCCGGAAACAACGGGTCGTGAAGATCACTCATTCCAAGAGTGGCTGCAGCTTTTTCTGCCGATTCTGCCGTCATGTTAAAGCCGCATGCCGATTTCGTAAAACTGTGAAAATAGAATGCCGCTGTGGCTCTGCGATCGTCAGCCTGAGCATGACCCGCCGTTGCAAAAACAAGCGCGATAGCGCCTAGAATATGCAGCTTCATTATATTGCCCCCTAAGTTACAATCTCTGAGCGCACAACGACTTCGCACATTTCCAAAGGCAATTGGCTACAGCTCGAAATCACAATTCTTTCAGTGTTCGATCGACAGAAGGGCTATGACAGCCGCGGAATACTGGCATTCAATCGGGCGCGGCATGCGCGCCGTCGGTTAAGAGGTGACGATGCTCAAGATTCCGGCCTGCCCTGCGCATTCAGCCCCTTAAACAAGCCTCTTCGCCTCCGTCAGCGTATGCTCATGATACTTGTTCTCCCGCAGCGTTCCGAAAAGCTTTAGGCTCTCCAGATGCTCGCGCTGGGCGCGGTAGAAGTCATTGAGGAAAAGCAGTTCCTGGCCGGGCTTCACGGTGTCCCCATATCGGATCCGTCGGGTAATGGTTCGCACGATCTGTGCGAGTTCTTTATGGTTTGATGCCTTCATCGAGTCGCGAAGCACATCCTCCAGCGTCTGCAGCTCGTATTTGCCGTAGACATCGAGATGTTCCGGCTGGAAATCGAAGGCTGGCTGCGACGAAGCGGCGGCGGATGCGGACAAAGCCAGATCCACGAGCAGCACGGAGCGCGGCGTGTCGACGACCAGCGTGCCGGCAACGATATCGCCGAGCCGTTGCCGGCGTCGGTTTGCCAGCGGAACGACCACCACCACCAGAAGCCAGAGGCCTGCCAAAACGTTCTCCCAAGCCCCTTGGGTTTCCATGCCCGCCAGAAGGCCCATCGGGCCGAAGATCTCGACCTCCTTCATGAGGTTGCGTGCGGTCACCTGGTGCGGAGTGAGCCGCCGCCCGTCCATGTTGACGACGCGGATGCCGGTAATTCTTTTCCCAAGCGTCCGGCCGTTCCAGATGAGCTCGGACAGAATGTAATAAGGGGTCCGCAAGAAAAAGCCGAGCAAGGCGGCGAGCATCAGATCGGCGCTCGCCGGCAGAAACCCCGTGAAGATGATAACGACCGTGCAAATGAAGATGATGAGAGCCGTAAAGAGGATGTCGAGGAACTGCGCGCCGAAGCGAGTGCCGAGCGAGGCGATCGCGAAATTGATCGGCACGCCTTCCGGTGGAATGAACTGTTCCGCGCGTCTGCCGTTGACCACTGACCGATTCATCGCCTGGCCCCCCGCGTTTCGCTTTCGCGGCCGCTGAACAGCAGCCAGCTCACCCAGAAGACGCCCATCCCCCAGCCGATGGTGAGGCGCCATATCGGATCCTGGATCGTCTGGCGAAGAACCCCTTCGATGAAGGCTGCCACGACAAGCATCAGAGCCGCAAGGATCGCGAGTTTGACGGCATCATGCGCTTGGTGGCGCAAGGCTTCCCGGCGCGTTCGCATACCCGGAACGAGAACGGCAAGGCCGAGCCTTGCCCCGCCCGCACAGGCAATAGCGATTGCTGCAAGCTCGGTCACGCCGTGAATCGAAAGCCAGGCGAAAATGTCGTAACCAAGCCCCTTGCGGGAAAACATCGCAAAAAACGCGCCCAGCATGAGGCCATTGTAAAAGGTCAGGATGAAGCTCGGCACCGACATGAAAACGCCGAGCGCAAAGATGAAGACGACGATGGTGGTGTTGTGGGAAAATAGAAATGCGGAAAATGCCGCGAGCCTGTCGCTCGCATGCCGTTCATCGCCGTAAAGCGTCGAGCGGAGATAATCGATCGATGCTGCCGGAGTGCGCTGATCGGCCATGTCGGGCGGCACGAAGGTGTAGAACCAGCTCGGGTCGTGGGTAAAGAGCCTGTATCCGGCGGCGGCCCCGAGAATGAGAGCCAGGAAGCCGATGAACAGGGGCAATGCCGATCGGCGCACGGCCTGAGGAATGCCCTCGACCAACAAGCGGGTGATCAGCCCGCCGAGACTTTCCTGGGGCGCATAGACGACCAGATAGGCCCGGGCGCAGAGGCTCTCCAGATAGGCGATGAGGGCGCGATCGAGGGAAATGTCACGCGCCACGCTGAGCGAGTTCATCGCCTGCCTGTATCCGGCAGCGAGGTTGCGGACATCGTCGTAGCCGAGTGCGGCTGCGCCGCCCTTCTCCGCCCGCGTCACGAGGTCGTCCAGCTGACGCCAGTGCGCCTCTCGCTCCATGCGAAAGCGCGCCGAGCGCAGCAAGTCGGTCTGGATGGCGCCGACGGTTACCGACGCGCCCGTCTCTGTCCTGCCGTCGATACCAAGATCCATCATATCATCTCGCGGGATTTGATTTCGATGTAGCGCGCAATGAGATCCGAGGTCAGCGCCTCCGGCGTGCTGTCGAGGCAGAGTACGCCGAGACGAGCCAGCTTTTCCATGACAGTGCGCCTCTCCTGGAGGATCTGGCGCGCTGCCACTGAGCGGGCGACCGCGTCCAAGCTGATTTCCTCCGGTTCCGTCAGCTTTGCCAGCATCGGATCGCGCAAGGCGACATAGACGATGAAATGATGCCGGGCGAGGACCTGGATGTTTTCGATCATCAGCTCCGCCGTGATGCTGTCGACGAAATCGGAAAATATCACAATCAACGAACGCCGCTTCAGCCGTCCCGACAAATGCGTCAGTCCGAGCGTATGGTTGCTCTCCTGGGTTTCGTAGTGCAGCTCGGCGCACATCGTCTGAAGCCGCGGAAAGGCCGCTCTTCCGGGCAAGGCAGGCACGAACAGGCGCGGGCGGCTATCAAAGCTGTAGAAGCCCACGAGATCGCCGGCAAGCCCGGCCCCCCAGCACATCGCCAAGGCGGCATTGATGGCGCGATCGAGCTTGGTGAATCCGCCGAGCTGTTCGGCCATCAACCGTCCGGAATCGATGCACAAGATGATCTGATGGTTTCGTTCGGCCCGCATCTCGCGCACGACGAGATTGCGCATCCGGGCGGACCGCTTCCAGTCAATGCTGCGGGGGTCCATGCCGCTGGCAAACTCGCGCAGCTGATGGAATTCCGATCCTTCGCCGCGCAGCCGCAGATCCTTCTGGCCGGCTTCCAGCGGCAGGATCTGCGTCCTTATCGCTCCCGACAGGACCGGCGATATGTCAGGCAGGACGGCGATCTCCTTTTCCACCGGCATCTGCGCGATAATGTCGAGCAGCCTCAGCCGCGACGGCCATTTCAGCCATAGCACATGGATCGCATACCGTCCCCGTCGCGTCAGACGAAGATTTACCGCGGCCCTGAAATGGCTTTCTCCGGCGACGGACGCAGCACGCGCCAATCTGCCTTCGCCGACGGCAAGCTGGGGAGCACAATCGATCCGGATCTCGACATTCTCGGGCACCGCGTCCTTCTGCGGCCGGATCGCCACCGCAAATTGGGCGATGTGACCGACAAAACCTTGCGGCGGCAGATCGAATTCCACGCTCATCCGGCCTGATGAGGCCGACATCGCCAGATCGCCCGCCGTCAATGCCGCAAGCGCGACCCACAGCATCAGCAGCGGGTAACCCATATCGCGCCACCATACGCTGATGAAGACCGTCACCGCGGCCAAAATCAGAACGAGCGCGATCAGGTAACGGGATGGCCGCATTAACGAGGCGCATCCACGCGGTTCATGATGCTGCGCAGCACCTCGTCGGGGGTGCGGCCATCGATTTCAGCCGAAGGCGAAAGAACGATGCGATGGCGAAGCGCGGGCACCAGCAACGCCTGGATATCGTCGGGCAAGCCGTAATCCCGGCCCTCGAAGGCCGCCCGCACTCTGACCGCCGAGGCCAGGGCGTCGGCAGCGCGCGTGGATGCGCCGTAGAGAATATCGGGATCGGAGCGCGTGGCACGCACCAGGTCGACGACATAGGTCAGGATCGTCTCATCCAGATGGATGGCGTCGATCAGCGCCCGCCCCTCGGCAAGCGTTGCGCTGGTGACAAGCGGACGGATGCCGGCATTGCGCAAATCCGATTTCAGCGCCTGCTTGGCGTGCTTGGAGAGGATGGCGATCTCGGTGTCGCGGCCAGGGAAATCGACGACAAGCTTGAACAGGAAACGGTCAAGCTGTGCTTCGGGCAAGGGATAGGTGCCTTGCTGCTCGATCGGATTCTGCGTGGCAAGCACGAAGAAATCCGATCCCAGCAGATAATCGGTCCCGTCGATCGTCACCATCCGCTCGTTCATCGCCTGCAGCAGTGCGGATTGCGTCTTCGGCGGAGCGCGATTGATCTCGTCGGCCAGAAGGATGTCGGTAAAGACGGGGCCCTTGGTCAGGTGGAATTGATTGGTCTGAAAATTGAAGAGGTTGACGCCGAGCACATCGCCCGGCATCAGGTCGGGCGTGAACTGGATACGGCGATAATCCAGCGCCATGGCAGCGGAAACCGAGCGGGCCAGCAGGGTTTTGGCCGTGCCGGGAGGCCCTTCGACAAGGCAGTGCCCGCCGGCAAAAATCGAAATCAGGACGAGATCGATAATGGCGTCCTGTCCTTGCACCACCTTGCCGATTTCACCACGAACCGTTGCGATAAGATCGCGAAACTCACCTAGATCCAAACTCAAAGCTCCCTAGCAATTTTCTGAATGTCTCGAGATTGCGATGCAGATCCGAGCGCGTCATGACATGTCCGCGTTCGATCAGCGCCTCGGCAGCGGCGTGCAGGGCCTGTGCGGCTGCCTTGTCTTGACGCGCCAGGCGTTGGAACAACCGTGCGATGCCTGCCTGATTGCCGGCGCCGGAGCCGAAGAGCAATTGCGCCTTATCGGCGAGCAGATGCAGCACGAACTGTCCCGTCATCCGGCCGTCATTGCCGGAAAGCCGCAGGAGCCGCGCCGTGGCTTCGATCGCGGCGGTCTTCGACAATTCGATATTTTCGGAGGCTTCACGCAAGGGCGGCCCGAAGCGATAGGCGCCCCGCCAGAAGCAGATCGCCGCCACAACCAGCACAGTTCCCCAGATGGCCGACAGGGGATAGGCGAAAAAGCGCTTCAGATCGGCGGTGGAGCGCTCATAGGATTGCCCCTCGTCGACCGTTGCCTCGCTATCGAGAGGTTCGCCCGATGTATCGAGGTAGACCGGCCGCGTCTCGCCGGCGCCGCGGAGAAACTGGACCAATGCGACGGCAAAGGTGGCGTTACCGGCAAGCGCCAGTCCATGGTTGTTCAATAGGTCGGGATCCGACAGCAGATAGGCTTGATGATATTTCTCGCAATGGATGAGCAGCGCACCGGTCAGCGTGCCCGCAAGCTCCCTGCAGGAGGACGGCAGGCGGGCCAGATCGAATTTGTGCGCGATACAAGGCGATGCTGATTGGCTGGTCTTGCTTCAAGCGCGGGTGTGCCTCTTCAAATCCCTTCCCGCTGCGATTGAGACCCAAATCTGAATAACCGATCCTGTCGAGTTCGCCGCGGATATCGGCGAGATCGACCAGTCCCGCTACGCTGGCAAGACCATCGGTCGACACGCTGCCGCGCCATTTCGGCAAGACGATCAGCGTCGGCAGGGCATGTTGGTCTGCCGCCACAACGGGGTTTTCCGGGTCCAGACGGTCCGTTTCATCGTCTGATCGAGGTGTGACAGCCTCGCCCTGGCGTATCGAGAGGGGAACGATGCGCAGCGAGATTTTGGAACGCGCCTGGACAACATGAGGATCGGAACGGACGACCGGGATACCCTTGGTCTGCAGCCACAATTCCAGCCCCTTGTTGCCAAGAGGCGAACGGTCGTAATCGCTGCCCCGCGACACCGCAAAGACTGCCAGTGCAGCCAGCGCAAGCACCAGCCCCAGGATTAATACGGGGGCGAATTTACGCATGGGCCACTCTGCCTGCTGCAAGCAGATCGCGCCCGGTCGCAAGAAGGACGCCGAAATGGTTCTCCGCAACGGTACGGCCCCCGTAATGAACGAGTTCCACCGCCGTCAGGAAGCTTGCAAGCCGGTCGCGGCCGGGCATGGTTTTCGGCAAGCGGGCGAAGACGGCACGTTCCGTATCGGCGCGGGAAAGCCGTGTGTCCGTGATGTCGGCGGCGTGCAGCAGACAATGCCTGAGCAGCAGGACAAGCGCCTGCCTTCGATCCGCCATCGCCGCAATCCGCTGCAGGAAATCGCTTGGCTTTTCCTCAACCTCGTCGGCGCCGGTGCGCCAGTTTTGCGGCGCTTCCTGACGTTGCTTGATGTCCCGCGGAGCAGACGACAGCAGCACGCCGCCGTTTCCGAAACGCATCCACAGGCCGATTGCCGCTGCCAAGCCGACGAGGACGACGGCAATGGCCAGAGGGCCGCCGCTGATGACAGGTCCCCGCTGGAAAGATGGCGGCGCGCGTTGCAACGGCGGCTTGTCTTGAGACGATGTCGCACCCGATGCCGCTTTGGCCTGATCGGACGCATCGCCATAGACGAGCGTACAGCGCAGTCCGTTCTGCGAGCACTGTGAGGCATATTCCGTCCCGACTGCGCTGATAGGCTGATGACTATCGGCGGGCTGGCTGCCGCTGTCCTGCGCCCAGACGGGCGGAAATGAAGCCGAGGCGGCGAGGAACAGGGCCGCCAGCAGGCCGGCGTTGCGGGTGGTCATGCTCTAGGCAAAGACCTCTGCTCTTATTTCCGGACGCAGCGGATCCGCCCCGAACTTGTTCGGACCCTCGGTGCCCCGAAGCAGATTGATGATAAAAATCGCAGGAAGCGAAATAACACCGACAAACGGGATGATGCAGGAAAGGAGCAATCCGAGATACCACCAGCCGGAAATATTGCGGTCATGGAAGCGGCGAACCTGAAGGCATACCTGCGGCACGAACACTGCGATTGAGAGCAATCCACCAATCACCGAGAACGTATTTGATTGTTGTGAAAAGATGTTCCCGTTGATCAAACCGTTCGCAAGCAAAAGTGCGATCCCCAGCAGGAAATAGAACAGCTGGAACCACCAATATTCCAAGCGGGAGGCACTACCCGAAAGGGTTGCGTATTTCTGCGTCAGGACTGTCCGAACAGCTTCAGTAAACCCCATTTGAATTGCCCCCAATTCTGTTTGCCCCAAGCCCGCGATCCGCGGTCTCGCCATCGTCTTGCTTGATGGTCGTTGGATGAAACAGCTACAATTCAAACGCAGAAATTGCAATAAGTCGGCTCCATCAGCTCACTATTTTGAATAGCGATGATTAACGCGTTGAGATTTCCACGCGAAGACTACGAGGTGGACTTGAAAGTCCCTGATCTGCTTGAGAAACCGAAATATCGTGCCGTTTCTGCCCTAAGCAGGCGGCTGCATCACCAGCGACTGATGGCAATGCACGCCGGCGAGCACGCCGGAGGCGGAGGCGAGCGTGCCGCTGTGCATGGAGCTCGCGGCATCGCCGGCGGCGAAGACGCCTTTGACGCTGGTCTCCTTGTTTTCGCCGATGCGGATGACCGGTCCGAAGGCACCGTCGTCGAAGGCGCAGCCGAGCTGTTCGGCGATGGGGCTCGCCATCGCCGTTTTCGGCGCGACGAAGATGGCGTCGAGCGGAACGGTACGGCCATCGGCGAGACGCACCGCCTCGAGTTTCGGACTATCGCCCAACAGTTCCACGATCGGGCTGCGTTCGATGCGTACCCCACGGGCCGTCAGCCGCGCCAGCTGTTCTTCATCGGGCTCTAACAGAGCCTGGGTGAAGAAGGTCGTCGCACCCCAGTCGGGGATCATCATGGCTGAATGCGCCGAATGCGGATGGTTTGCGAGGACGCCGAGTTCGCCGCCGCTCACCTCATAACCGTGACAATAGGGGCAGTGCAGCGCCGAGCGTCCCCAGCGCTCGCTGAGACCGGGGATGTCAGGCAAAGTGTCGCTCACACCGGTTGCAAGAATCAGGCGGGCAGCGCGTTCTTCGCCGGCGCCTTCGACGGTGACGACGAATTCCTCACCCTCCTTCTCGGCGTGGACAACTTTGCCGTCGCGCAGGGTGATGTTCGGATAAAGCGAAAGCTGCCTCTTCCCCTCGCCCATGATCGCCGCCGGCGCCTGCCCGTCCTGGCCGAGAAAACCGTGCGAGGCCTGCGAAAACCGATTTCGCGGCGCGCCTGCGTCGACGAGCAGAACCCGCCGGCGCGCCCGGGTGAGCTGCATGGCTGCCGACAGGCCGGCAAAATTGCCGCCGATGACGATGACTTCGTAGGACATGCGATCACTCCTGGATATTGTCTGTCATGAATCAACATAAGTTACATGAAACATCGCCGTCAAGGCTCATGTCACTTGTCTTGTTACAAATTGCTTGCGATAATGCCGCGCTCGATCGACAGGATAGAACCATGCGCAACGACAGCCGCCTTTCCCGCATGCTGCACGTGCTGATCCACATGGATCGGCATGAACATGCGGCAACCTCCGAGGTGATTGCAAAGATGCTCAACACCAATCCCGTCGTCGTGCGCCGCACCATGGCCGGCCTTCGCGACCAGGGCTATCTGCGTTCGGAAAAAGGCCATGGCGGCGGCTGGACACTGGTGCGGCCCTTGTCCGAGATCACCCTGCTCGACGTCTACAACGCGCTTGGCGACCCCCACCTCTTCGCCATCGGCCCCGCCGATGATCAGCCCAAATGTCTGGTCGAGCAGGCGGTGAATAGTGCGCTGGCCGATGCGATGAAGGAGGCAGAAGCGCTGCTTCTGAGGCGGCTGGGCAGCGTGACGCTGGAGGAAATCGCGGCTGACTTCGAGACAAAACTGAAGGCGCGCTCGGCCGCGGCTTATTCCTGTGCCTCGTGAGCGGAAGCTCCTAGGGCTCAGCCGTCACGCCCCCTCACCGTCCACGAGGCGGTATCGCGATCGGGGTGCTGGTTGTTGCTTTCCCTGATCGCCGCAGCCCAGTCAGCGCCGTTGGTTTCGGTCGCGCCGGTATTTTCTATGTCCGTGATCGTGTCGAACCATGCCACCATGTTTTCGGTGCAGGTATTGGCATGCGGCGGGAAGGCGTTCGGATGGTCGAGCGAACCGATCATCAGGTTGGTCCGACCGTTTTCCAGGTGATGGAAGAACAATGGCGTGCCGCAATTGGCGCAGAAGCCGCGCTCGACTAGCTCCGAGCTCTTCCAGACGCTCGGCTTGCCACGTGTCCAGGTGAGCGCATCATCGGGCGCGGCGACGAGCGCAGCAAAGATGTTGCCGGAAGCCTTCTGGCACATGCGGCAATGGCAGAGATGCGAATTGTCGAACATGGCGGTTGCGTGGTAGCGCACGGCGCCGCACTGACAGCCGCCGCTGACTTCCATCTCGATGCGTTCCATTTTTCTCCTCCTTCAAAGACGGGTGGGGCTTCCTCTCCCCTCACATGCGCCGATACAGAAAATACCGCCCTTCCTTGATTCCCTCCGGCAGCGGCAGCTCCGTGAGCTCCGGATGCTCCAGCGGCAGGCCGCTGACGGCGATGCCGTTCGGGGCGAGCACGCCGGCTATCAGCTGTGGCAGCCAGGTCAGCGTCACCGCATCGATCTCGTCATGGCCGGTGCCGATATCGGCGTGGGCGAGGGCTGCGCCGATGCCGAGGAAGGCCTGACCGGAATCGCGGATGTTGCCGGTCACCATATCTTGCGGCTCTGGGGTCGAGGCGGAATAGGAGCGGACTTCCCAGTCGAAGGCGATGATGCGGCGGTCGGGGAATTTTTCGCGCAGGTGATCATAGGTGCGGCCGTTGCCGAGGCCGAACTCCAGCACCGAGCCTTCGATGTCCTCGACCAGATCGGTGATTGCGTTCAGAATGTCGCGTTGGGCCGTCAACCGGCGAATGAAGCTGTCGAGGCGGCTCATCGCAATCCGAATCCGTGATGAAAATCGTGAGCGCGTGCTAACACATGAAACCTTGTCAAGTCGATTGCCATAGATGGGAATTGGCGTTGCAGCAGCGATATGGGTCTGTGCTATGGTCAATGACATGACAACCGGGACCGACGAAGAATTCTTTGCGAGCGTGCCGCGCTTCAGCGCCTTCGAGGGCGTGACCGATGCCGGCAATTACCGGCCGCTGCCGGAGGGATGGGTGCTGGCGCTTGCCGATATCGTCGGTTCGACGCAGGCGATTGCCGGCGGTCGCTACAAGGACGTCAACATGGCCGGCGCCAGCGTCATTTCGGCGGTGCTGAATGCAGTCGGCAAGGGCGACTATCCCTTCGTCTTCGGCGGCGATGGCGCGCTGATCGCGCTGCCGGGTTCGCTGGAGAAGGCGGCGCGGGATGCACTCGCCGCCGTGCAGGTCTGGGTCGAGGAGGATCTCGGCCTGATGCTGCGCATCGCTATCGTGCCGGTCGCCGATACCCGCGCGGAGGGCCTCGACGTGCGCGTCGCGCGCTATTCCGCAAGCCCGCATGTCACCTATGCGATGTTCTGGGGCGGCGGCACAAGCTGGGCGGAACGACAGATGAAGCTCGGCCGTTACGGCGTCGAGCGCGCCGCGCCGGGCACGCGGCCGGATCTCACCGGCCTGTCCTGCCGCTGGAGCCCGATTGCGGCGGAGAATGGCGAGATCGTCTCGATCATCGCCGTGCCCGGCGAAGGCCGGCCGGGCGAAGAATTCCGCGATCTCGTCAACGGCATCGTCGCCATCACCGCTGAGCAGAACCGCGGCAGCCATCCGGTGCCGGCCGACGGCCCGAAATTCGCCTTCTCGCTGAAGGGCATCAATCGCGAGGCCAAGGCCACCGCGCCCGCGGGAAGACGGCTGTGGCAGAAGCTGATCATTTTCCTGCAGCTCGCCATCATCCTCGCGTGCTACAGGCTCGGCCTTCCACTCGGACGCTTTGATGCCCGCCGCTACAAGCGCGACGTCGCCGGCAATTCCGATTTCCGCAAGTTCGATGACGGGCTGAAGATGACTGTCGACGTCGACGCCGGCCGCTTGAAACGGATCGAGACGCTGCTGGAAGACGCGCGGGCCAAGGGCATCGCCCGCTACGGCCTGCATCGCCAGTCCTCGGCTTTGATGACCTGCTTCGTGCCGACGCCGATCTCGCGCGACCACATGCATTTCATCGACGGGGCGTCAGGGGGCTATGCGGTGGCCGCCAGCCGGATGACCGGCAAATCGCTTTCGGCCGTTTCCGTCACGCCTTGATGACGTGATCGGCCGAGAGGCCGAGCCGGTCGAAGACATTGCGGGTATCGACGATCAGCGCAGCAGTTTTGGCGAGCGCCGCATAATCGATCCTGTCATGGTCGGTTGCGACCAGCACGGCATCGTATCCGCTCAAGGTCTCCGGCGTCAGCGCGACCGATCTGCGGCCTTTCAGGGCCTGGTATTCGCGCGTCGGCGGGATTTCGGCGACGAAGGGATCGTGGTAGTCGGCGCGGCCGCCGCGCTCCTCGATGATTTCAATCAGCCGCAGCGATGGGCTCTCTCTGATATCGGCGACGTTCTTCTTATAGGCGAGGCCCAGCACCAGCACACGGCTGCGGCTCAGCGCCTTGCCGGCGCGCATGTCGAGCGCTTCGGCCAGTTTGCCGACGACATAGCGCGGCATCGCCGAATTGATCTCGCCGGCAAGCTCGATGAAGCGGGTCGGCAACTCGTATTCGCGCGATTTCCAGGTGAGGTAGAAGGGATCGATTGGGATGCAATGGCCGCCGAGGCCGGGGCCGGGATAGAAGGGCATATAGCCGAAGGGCTTGGTCTTGGCCGCCTCGATCACTTCCCAGACGTCGATGCCCATGGCCGCATAGACGGTCTTCAACTCGTTGACGAGGGCGATGTTGACCGAACGGAAGATGTTTTCGGTGAGCTTGACCGCTTCGGCCGTCGCATTCGAGGAAACCGGGACGACGGTCGAAACCGCAGCGCCGTAAAAGGCCTTCATCAGAGCCAACGCCTCGGGCCCGTCGCCAGCGACGACCTTCGGGATGGTCGCGGTGTGATAATGCTGATTGCCGGGGTCCTCGCGCTCCGGCGAGAAGCCGACGAAGAAGTCCGCGCCGGATTTCAGCCCGGTGCCTTCGAGAATGACCTTGACGATATCGTCCGTCGTGCCGGGATAGGTGGTCGATTCCAGCGCGACGAGCTGGCCGGGACGCAGGTGCTCAGCGATCGAGCGCGAGGTCGCCTCGACAAAGGAAAGATCGGGGTCGCGATGTTTGGTCAGCGGCGTCGGCACGCAGATGATGATGACATCGCATTCGCCAAGGCCTGCGAAATCCGTGGTCGCCTCGAACCGCCCCGCCTCGATCTCGGCTGCGAGCGCCTCGTTGCTGACGGCGTCGATGTAGGAGCGGCGGGCATCGAGCGCCACCATCTTTGAGGGATCGATGTCGAAGCCGGTGACCGCAAAACCGCTACGCGCTACCGCAATCGCCAGCGGCAGGCCGACATAACCGAGCCCGATAATGCCGGCACGCGCCGCGCGGGTTTCGATCTTCTGCTGAAGCGTGTCGAAGGTGGAGGTTGCCAAGACGGGATCTTTCAAAACGTAACACGGGAAGCTGATCTAATGCATGATGGCGGGGAATTAAACCCGGAGGTTCTTCCCGGCGATAATGCCGTCCGGTTGGTGGCAAAAGCTGCCCCTCTAACCCTCTCCCCGCTCGCGGGGCGAGGGGACGCGCCCTGCGAGAAGTTGGTGAGGGACGGAGGGGCCGCGGCATATCCCCTTCTCCCCGCGTGCGGGGGTCCGAAGGACGGGTCGAGACCCGTGGCTCGACCCCGGTCGGTGCCGGCAGGCGGATGAGGGGCGGGCCTCGCCGATCTCCCAAGCGGATGTCACATGACTTCGATGGCTAGACCCCGTAGGGTGTGGCCGAAATGCCCCGGCGGCAGCCTTTGCTGCAACTTCGACGCACAAAAGAGTCCGGGTCCCATTGTTTCGCATATGCAGCATCCCTATCTGAGTTGGATATTGAACCACCGAGAAAGGACCTCCCGTCCGAACCCCCATCCGGGGGGCGCTGCTGCCGGGCTTTCGGCAGATCGTTGACAATTATTACCGCTCGTACATCCTGATTTCCTTGTGACCTGCGCATGAAGATGCGTCGGCCGGGGGATTTTTGGCTCTTGGGGATGGCGTGCCTTATGAGGATCATACCGAGAATGAGCACGATCGAATCCAGCGTGTCCTCCATCCTGTTGGACCGGGTCGCCGAATGGCTGACGCATTCCTCGCTGGCCGGCGACGACCTCGAAAACATCGTGCGCGGCTTCTGCGAACGACTTGCCGCCGCGGGCCTGCCGATCGCGCGCGTGCACCTGACCTTTTCGATGCTGCATCCGCTCTATGATGCGCTGAGCTTCACCTGGCGGCGCGCCAGCGGCGTCACCATCGAGGGCTTCCGCATGCCGGCCGGACAGAAGCCGGACCGCTTCCTGCAGAGCCCCTATTATTACCTGCTCGACAACAACCTGCAGCATATTCGGCGGCGGTTGATGCAGGAAGGCCCGGCCGAATTCCCGATCTTCGAGGATCTGCGCAAGGACCGGATGACCGATTACCTTGCCTTCGTGCAGCCCTTCGGCGACGATTCGGTGCAGGGCATGATGGGCTCCTGGTCGACCGACCATCACGACGGTTTTACCGACGACATGATCGACGCGCTGCTCCGGATGCAGAACCATCTGGCGGTCGCCGCCAAGATGGCGGTGCTCGGCAAGCTCGCCAACAACATGCTGACCACCTATCTCGGCGGCGACGCCGGAAAGCGGGTATTGAACGGCCAGATCCGCCGCGGCGACGGTGAAACGATCCGTGCGGCCCTCGTCATGGGCGACATGCGCGAATCCACCATGTATGCCGAAAAGGAGGGCCGCCAGGCCTATATCGATACGCTGAACCAGTTCTTCGACGCGATCGCCGCCCCCTTCAACCGCAATGGCGGGGAGATCCTGAGCTTCCTCGGCGACGGCTTTCTGGCCGTCTATCCCTGCGGGCGTCACAAAGACCCGTCGAAAATCGCCTGCGAGGCAGCACTTTCCGCCGTTTACCAGGCGCAGGCGCGGGTGGCCGAGCTCAACCGCGACCGCGAGGAGAAGGGTCTGGCCAGGATCGGCTACGGCATCGGCCTGCATGTCGGCAACGTCATGTTCGGCAATGTCGGCCTCAAGGACCGGTTGACCTTCTCCGCCTTCGGATCGGCGGTCAACGAGGTGCAGCGTCTGCAGATCCTGACCAAGAAATACGGCCGCGAAGTCGTCGCCAGTCAGGCCTTCGCCGGCTATTGCGGCGGCGAATGGACGACGCTCGGCGAGGAGAAACTGCGCGGCATCCGCCAGAAGGTGACGGTGCTGCAGCCACGTGCCCCGGCCCCGGAGATTCATGTCGACGAACATTTCCGAGAGGCCGTGCAGAACGGACTTTCCGAAGCCGAACAGGTCATTCTCCTGCACCGCGACGCCAAGAAACAGGTCAAGCGCACAAGTATGGAGAAGTTCATCCAATAAAACGCCAGGTTGCGGCCGCTAGAACTGCCGGTTTTTCCGGGCAGAGATGGAGAAACGCGGCAATTTCCCCTTGATTGTCATCAGCTAGACACCCCGTTTGCGGTACGATAGTGTTGCCTTAACGGGAACATAGAAGACTGGGGAATTTCATTGGTATGGCGTCCGCTGCCGATCTGTTGCGTATTGAGAATCTCGACGTCTCCTTCTCGGTTTTCGGCGACCGCCTGCGTGTCGTAAAAGAAGCCAATCTCCGCATTCTTCCGGGCAAGGTCACCGCTCTCGTCGGTGAGTCCGGTTCCGGCAAATCGGTGATCAGCCAAGCCATCATGGGCATTCTGCCCAATCCGGCGAAAGCGTCGGGCAGCATCCTGTTTACCGATCCACTCGACGGCAGCACGACCGATATCCTGTCGCTGCCGCGCGACAGCGAAGAGATGCGCGATCTGCGCGGCAAGCGCATGGCGACGATCTTCCAGGAGCCGATGACCTCGCTCTCGCCGCTGCACACCGTCGGCAACCAGATCAGCGAAGTGCTGCTGATCCATACAGACGTCGACAAGCAGGAAGCACGTCAAAGGACCGAGGAAATGCTCGGCCTCGTCGGCTTCCCCAATCCGCACCGCACCTACGACATGTATCCATTCGAGCTGTCGGGCGGTATGCGCCAGCGCGCGATGATCGCCATGGCGCTGATCTGCAAGCCGGCGCTGCTGATCGCCGACGAGCCGACGACGGCGCTCGACGTGACGATCCAGGCGCAGATCCTTGAGCTGCTGCGCGACCTGCAGGCCAAGCTCGGCATGGCGATGCTGCTCATCACCCACGATCTCGGCATCGTCGCCAACATGGCCGACGAGGTGGTCGTCATCTATCACGGCGAGATCATGGAAGCAGGGCCGGTCGAGGCGATCTTCCGCAATCCGCAGCATCCCTATCTCAAGGCGCTGATGGCAGCCGTCCCGCATTTCGACATGAAACCCGGCGAGCGGCTGAAGGCGCTGCGCGACGTGCCGGTCAATCTTGAAACGCTGGTCGGCAAGAAGAAGCCGCTGCAGGCCGAAACCCCGGGCACGCTGCTTTCCGTCGCCAATCTGTCGAAGACCTACAGGACGCGAAGGCGCAGCCTGTTCGGCAAACACGAAGCCGCCGTCGTGCATGCGGTCGACGACGTCAGCTTCGACATCCGCCGCGGCGAATGTCTCGGCCTGGTCGGCGAATCCGGCTGCGGCAAGACGACACTCAGCAAGATCCTGATGCGCGCCGTCACCCCCGATGGCGGCTCGGTGGTGTTCAACGACGGCAAAGAGGTCATCGACGTGCTGGCCGTCAAGGGCGCCGAGCTGCAGGAGCTGCGCACGAAGATCCAAATGGTGTTCCAGGACCCGGTCTCCTCGCTTTCACCCCGCATGACGGTGCGCAACATTCTGAGCGAGCCGCTCGAGATCCACGACCGCGGCGACAGCGCCGAGCGCAAGCGCAAGGTCGAGGGGCTGATGGGCGCGATCGGCCTCGACAAGCGTTACCTCAGCCGTTACCCGCACAGCTTCTCCGGCGGCCAGCGCCAGCGCATCGGCATTGCCCGGGCCCTGGCGCTCGGCCCGAAGCTCGTCATCCTCGACGAGCCGGTGTCGGCCCTCGACGTCTCGGTGCAGGCACAGATCCTGAACCTCTTGAAGGACCTGCAGAAGGAGCTGGGGCTGACCTACCTGTTCATCTCGCACAACCTCGCCGTCGTCGACTACATGGCCGACCGCATCGCCGTCATGTGCAAGGGCCGTATCGTCGAGATCGCGCCGCGCGAGATCATACTGCGCGATCCGGTGCATCCCTATACGAAATCACTGCTTGCCGCCGTCCCCTTCCCCGATCTCGACCGGCCGCTCGATTTCAAGGCGCTCCGGGAAAACGGCGCTGCCGACAAGCAGAACTGGGGCGTTACCTTCACCGCCGAGCATGACGACGCTTCCGAGCTTGCCTATGCCGACCTCGGCGACGGCCATCTGGTACGCGCCCGCAAGGGCGCCGATATCCGGGAGTTGCGCTGATGGTGACGCGTCGTACCTTTCTGGGCGGCCTTGTCGGCGCTGCGATCGCGCCGGCGGTGCTGCGGGCCGAGCAGGCGAGCGAACCGGAATTCCTCAAGGAGCGGCTGGCATCAGGCAGCCTGCCGCCGATGGCCGAGCGCATTCCCGCCCGCCCGCGCATCGTCAACCTGAAGGAGATGGGGCTCGAACCCGGCGCCTATGGCGGCACCGTGCGCACCATCATCGGCAGCCAGCGAGATATCCGCTTCATGACGATCTACGGCTATGCCCGCCTGATCGGCTACGACAAGCACCTGCAGTTCCAGCCCGACATTCTGGCCGATTTCCGTTCCGAGGAAGACACGGTCTTCACCTTCAGGCTGCGCGAGGGCCATAAATGGTCGGACGGGGCGCCGTTCACCGCCGATGATTTCCGCTACTGGTGGGAAGACGTCATCCTCAACGACAAGCTGACGCCGGGCGGCGGTGCGCTCGAGCTTCGTCCACACGGCAGCCTGCCGCGCTTCGAGATGCTCGATCCGCTGACGGTGCGTTATACCTGGGAAAAACCCAACCCGATGTTCCTGCCGAGCCTGGCAGGCCCGCAACCCCTCGTCATCTTCGGGCCGGCGCATTACCTCAAGCAGTTCCACAAGAAGTATCAGCCCGACCAGGCGAAGATGGAACAGATGATGCAGGCCAACCGCGCCAAGAAATGGCAGGACCTGCACATCAAGATGGCGCGCTCCTACCGGCCCGAGAATCCCAACCTGCCGACGCTGGATCCCTGGCACAATACGACCGCACTGCCAGCCGAGCAGTTCGTCTTCGAGCGCAACCCGTTCTTCCATCGCGTCGACGAAAACGGCAGGCAGCTTCCCTATCTCGACCGATTCGTCCTCAACGTCTCTTCCTCGTCGATCATCGCTGCCAAAGCGGGTGCTGGCGAGGCCGACCTGCAGGCGACCGGCATCGATTTCAACGACTACACCTTCCTGAAAGAGGCGGAGAAGCGCTTTCCGGTGAAGGTCAATCTCTGGAAGGTCGCGCGCGGCTCGCGCATCACGCTCTTGCCGAATCTCAACTGCGCCGACGAGGTGTGGCGCGGCCTTTTCCGCGACGCGCGGCTGCGCCGGGCGCTGTCGCTGGCGATCAACCGGCACGAGATCAACATGGTCGCCTTCTATGGCTTGGGCACGCCGAGCGCCGATACCGTGCTGCCCGACAGCCCGCTCTTCAAGCAGGAATATGCCGACGCCTTCGTGAAGTTCGATCCCGATGAGGCCAACCGCCTGCTCGACGAGCTTGGCCTAACCAAGCGCGGCGACGACGGTATCCGGCTGCTGCCGGACGGACGGCGCGCCGAGATCACCGTCGAGACCGCCGGCGAAAGCAATCTCGATACCGACGTGCTGGAACTGGTGCACGATCACTGGGCCGATATCGGCCTTGCGCTTTATACCCGCACCTCGCAGCGCGACGTCTTCCGCAACCGCGCCATGAGCGGCACGATCATGATGTCGATCTGGTATGGTCTCGACAACGGCGTGCCGACGGCCGACATGTCGCCGTCCGGTCTTGCGCCGACGCTCGACGATCAGCTGCAATGGCCGCTCTGGGGCATGCATTATCTCTCCGCCGGCCAGGAAGGCGTCGCACCAGACCTGCCGGAAGCTGCAGAGCTGGTGGACCTGCTCGGCCAATGGGGCTCGACGGCGAAGTTCGAGGAGCGTCAGGCGATCTGGCACAAAATGCTGTCGCTCTATACGCAGCAGGTCTTCTCGATCGGCCTCATCAACAGCACGCTGCAGCCGATCCTTCGCGCCGCCAAGCTGCAGAACCTGCCGGAGAGAGCGCTCTACGGCTTCGATCCCACCTCCTATCTCGGCGTCTACATGCCGGATGTTTTCTGGTACAAGGAGGCCTGAGGCGTGCTCAGATATATTCTCTGGCGCATCGCCGCCATGGTGCCGACGCTCTTCGTCATTTCGGCGCTTGTCTTCACGATCATCGAGCTGCCGCCCGGCGACTTCTTCGAGAGCCAGATCGCCGAGCTGCGCGCCTCCGGCGAGACCGCCAACCTCCAGGAAATCGAGGAAATGCGGGAGCAATACGGCTTCGACAAGCCGGAAATCGTGCGCTACTTTTACTGGGTCGCCGGCATGCTGCACGGCGATTTCGGCTATTCCTTCGAATACCAGCTGCCGGTCTCGGACGTCGTCGGCGAACGGCTGTGGCTGACGATCCTCGTCTCCTTCACGACGATCCTGCTCACCTGGCTGATCGCCTTTCCGATCGGCATCTATTCGGCGACGCATCAGTATAGCTGGGGCGATTACGGGCTGACCTTTCTCGGCCTGCTCGGCATCGCCGTTCCGAACTTCATGCTGGCCCTGATCCTGATGTATTTCGCCAATGTCTGGTTCGGGCTGTCGATCGGCCACCTGATGGACCAGCAATATCTCAACGCACCGATGAGCTGGGAAAAGGCGAAGTCGATCCTTGCCCATCTCTGGATCCCCGTCATCATCGTCGGCACGGCCGGCACGGCCGGCATGATCCGGCGGCTGCGCGCCAATCTTCTCGACGAGATGCAGAAGCAATATGTGACGACGGCCCGCGCCAAGGGCCTGCATCCGATGCGGGCGCTGGTCAAATATCCGCTGCGCATGGCGCTCAATTTCTTCATCGCCGACATCGGCTCGATTCTGCCGTCGATCATCTCGGGCGCCGAGATCGTCGCCATTGTCCTGTCGCTGGAGACGACCGGGCCGATGCTGATCAAGGCGCTGCAGAGCCAGGACATGTATCTGGCCGGCTCCTTCCTGATGTTCCTTGCTTTCCTCAACGTCATCGGCGTGCTGATCTCCGATATCGCCCTCGGCTTCCTCGATCCCCGCATCCGACTGCAAGGCAGGAGCACCAAATAATGTCGCCCCTTCCCGCACCCGGCGCGCCGCTGCCGCATTACGTCTCCACCGCGCCCTTCGATCCGCACGCGACCGAGAGCATGACGGCGGCGCAATCGCGCATCCATCTCGCCTCGCAGAAACAGCTGATGTGGTGGAAGTTCAAGCAGCACAGGCTCGCCTTGATCTCCGGCATCTTCCTTGCCGCCATCTACCTGATGATCCTGATCGTCGAGTTCCTGGCGCCCTACGGCCTGCACACGCGCAATGTCGATTTCATCCACGCGCCACCCCAGCGCGTCCATTTCTTCGACAAGGGCGAGTTCGTCGGTCCCTTCGTCTACGGCCGCAGCATGACGCTCGATCTCGACACGCTGCACCGCGTCTATACCGACAGGCCGAACGACGTACAGCCGATCCGCTTCTTCTGCCGCGGCGATTCCTACAAATTCTGGGGTCTCATCGCCTCGAACTATCACCTCGTCTGCCCAGCGATCGGCGGCCAGATGTTCCTGCTCGGCACCGACCGGCTCGGCCGCGACGTGCTGTCGCGCATCCTCTACGGCGCGCGCATATCGCTGACGATCGGCCTGATCGGCATTTCGATCAGCTTCGTGCTCGGCATCGTCATCGGCGGGCTTGCCGGCTACTGGGGCGGCGTCTTCGACCTCATCGTCCAGCGCCTGATCGAGGTGCTGCAATCGCTGCCGAGCCTGCCGCTGTGGATGGCGCTCGCCGCCATCATGCCGGTGACCTGGAGTCCGATCGTCATTTATTTCGGCATCACCGTCATCCTCGGCATCATCGACTGGACCGGACTGGCGCGGGCCGTGCGCTCCAAGCTTCTCGCGCTGCGTGAGGAGGATTACGTACAGGCCGCGCAGCTGATGGGCGCCAGCACGCCGCGCATCATCGGCCGCCATCTGGTCCCGGGCTTCATGTCGCATCTCATCGCTTCGGCGACGATTTCGATCCCCGGCATGATCCTCGGCGAGACCGCGCTCTCCTTCCTCGGCCTCGGTCTTCGGCCGCCGATCACCAGCTGGGGCATTCTGCTGACCGAGGCAAAAAGCGTCAGCGTCATCGCCTTCTATCCTTGGCTGCTCTTTCCGATCATTCCTGTTGTTCTTGTCATTTTGGCGTTCAACTTTCTGGGAGACGGCTTGCGCGATGCGGCAGATCCCTACAAATAGCGGGAAGCTCGGCGGCGCCTTCCGGCACCGCGCCCGCCTCTTGGCCTCCGGACGGTGGGGGTACTAATTCATGTTGTTCACCCCGGAGGGAACACCCATGGCCAGACGTCTCGAAGATGCTCGCATCCTCATGTACAGCCACGACACGTTCGGCCTCGGCCACCTCAGGCGCTGTCGCACCATCGCCCATGCGCTGGTCGAAGACTATCGCGGCCTCAACATCCTGATCATTTCGGGGGCGACGATCGCCGGCGCCTTCGATTACCGCGCCCGCGTCGACTTCGTGAAGATCCCGAGCGTCATCAAGCTGCGCAACGGCGAATATACGTCGCTCGCCAGCCATATCGATCTCCACGAGACGCTGAAGATGCGCGAATCGAGCATCCGCCATACGGCCGAGACCTTCCAGCCGGATATCTTCATCGTCGACAAGGAGCCGATGGGATTGAAGGGCGAGGTCGAGGATACGCTCGCCTATCTCAAGGCCCGCGGCACCGTGCTGGTGCTCGGCCTGCGCGAGATCATGGACGCGCCGCATCTGCTCGAGGCCGAGTGGAAGAAAAACAGCATCATGCAGAAGATCGACCAATATTACGACAGCGTCTGGGTCTACGGCCCGCCTGACTTCTACGATCCGCTCGTTGGTCTCGACGTGCCGGCCAGTCTGCGCCGGAAAATGGATTTTGTCGGCTTCCTGCAGCGCAGCGTTTCCAAGGGCAAGAGCTCGATCAACGCCCGCAAGGACAATTACCTGCTCGTCACCACAGGCGGCGGCGGCGACGGCTCCGATCTCGTCCACGACGTCATGAACGCCTACGAGGCCGATCCGACGCTGACGCAGAAGGCGCTCTTCGTGCTCGGGCCCTATATGCCGGCCGCCGAGCGCGCCAAGCTGGTGCAGAAGGGCGAAGCCATTCCCTATATAGAGGTGATCGAGTTCGACAATCATATGGAAGAGTTGATCGCCGGCGCCACCGGCGTCGTCGCCATGGGCGGCTACAACACCTATTGCGAGATCCTCTCCTTCGACAAGCCGGCCCTTATCGTGCCGCGCGTCAAGCCGCGCGAGGAACAGCTGCTGCGCGCAAAGCGGGCAAGTGAGCTAGGCCTCGTCGACATGCTGCTGCCGGAACAATCGGCCGATCCGGCCATCATGGCCGCGGCGCTGAAGCGCCTGCCCTCCCGGCTGCCGCCGTCGAAAAGCGGCAGCAATATGCATCTCGAAGGGCTGGACCACATCTCGCAGACTGTCGGCCGATGGCTCGACGGCCGCGCCACCCACCTTGCCGTCGTCGGCGCAGAATAGGGCACAGCCTTGCCGCCACGCCGCAAGATCCTCGTCGTGCTGAAAGGCTATCCCCGCCTTTCCGAGACCTTCATCGCCCAGGAACTGCTCGGCCTCGAACGGGCCGGCTTCGACCTGACGCTGATTTCCATGCGCCGACCGACCGACAAGAAGCGCCATCCGGTGCATGACGAGATCAAGGCGCCTGTCGTCTATCTGCCGGAATATTTGCACGAGGAGCCGATCCGCGTACTGAAAGGCCTCGCCGCCGCCTACGGCAAACCCCGCTTCAAAGCGCTGATCAAACGCTTCTTTGCCGACCTCAAGCGCGACCTCTCCCGCAATCGCTTCCGCCGCCTCGGTCAGGCGCTGGTGCTGGCGCGCGAATGGCCGGATGGAGGCGAGTGGCTGCATGCCCATTTCATCCATACGCCGGCCTCGGTGACGGAATATACGAGCATCCTGACGGGCACGCCCTGGACCTGTTCGGCCCATGCCAAGGACATATGGACCTCGCCCGACTGGGAACTGAAGGAAAAGTTGAAGAGCGCCCGCTGGACCGTCACCTGCACCCGGACCGGCTACGAACACATGCGCATGCTGACATCGCGCAAGCAGGCCATACATTTGAGCTATCACGGCCTCGATCTCGCCCGCTTCGGCCATTTTTCCGGCGCACATTCCGAGAGAACCGGCAACGACCCGGCCGATCCGGCCTTCATTCTCAGCGTCGGCCGCGCGGTCGAGAAGAAAGGCTACGACGTGTTGCTGCGGGCGCTGGCGCTGCTGCCGGCTGATCTCCATTGGCGCATGGAGCATATTGGCGGCGGCGACGAGCTTGCCAGGCTGAAGGCGCTCGCAGCCGAGCTCGGCCTCTCCGGCCGCATTGTCTGGAAGGGCGCCATGGCACAGGAAGACGTGCTCGATCACTACCGCCGCGCCGATCTCTTTGCGCTCGCCTGCCGCATCGCCGCCAACGGCGACCGCGACGGTTTGCCGAACGTGCTGGTCGAGGCCTCGAGTCAGCGCCTCGTCTGCATCTCCACCACGGTATCCGGCGTGCCGGAGCTGCTGACGGACGGCGAGAACGGCCTCGTCGTGCCGCCGGAGAATCCGGCGCTGCTCGCCAGCGCGCTGGAGGCGGTGATCCGCGACCCGGCGCTGCGCCAGCGCCTCGGCGACACCGCCGAAAGGCGGGTGCGCGAGGACTTCGATTATCATTCCAGTATCAGACAGCTCGCCGGCCTGTTCGAGGCCGAATGGCAGAAGGCGTCATGATGGCACCGCGCATCTTTTTCTATGTCCAGCATCTGCTCGGCATCGGCCACATCGCCCGCGCCAGCCGCATCGCCAATGCACTCGTCAGGGACGGCTTCGACGTCACCGTCGTGACCGGCGGCCTGCCGGTGCCGGGTTTTCCCGGCGAGGGTGTGAAGACCGTCGCCCTGCCGGCGGTCGTCGCCAGCAATGCCGGTTTCTCCGGCCTTGCCGATGCCGATGGCCGGCCGGCCGGCGAAGAATTCCTCGCCGCCCGCCGGCAATTGCTGCTCGACGCCTTCCATGCCGCAAGGCCCGATGTCGTCATCATCGAGGCCTTCCCCTTTGGCCGGCGGCAGATGCGCTTCGAACTCCTGCCCCTGCTTCAAGCGATCGAAGAGACCGAACCGCGGCCAAAACTCGTAAGCTCGGTGCGCGACATCCTGCAGGAAAACCGCAAGGCCGGCCGCGATGCCGAGACCGTCGCCCTGGTCAGGGATCACTTCGATGCCGTGCTCGTCCATGGCGATCCCGGCTTCATCAGGCTCGAGGATACCTTCCCGCTGACGCCTGAGATCGCCGACAGGCTGCGGTATACCGGCCTCGTCGCGCCGCCGCCGGCGCCCGAACCGACGGAAACCTTCGACATCATCGCATCGGCCGGCGGCGGCGCGGTCGGCGCCGAGCTGATCGGCGCGGCGAAGGAGGCGGCGGCGCTGCTGCCGGTCGATCTTCGCTGGCTGCTGATCTCAGGTCCCAACCTGCCGGAGGCCGATTTCGCCAGGCTGTCGCGGGACGCAGCCCCGAATGTGACGCTGGTGCGCTTCCGTAAGGATTTTCCCTCGCTCTTGCGCGGCGCCAGGGTGTCGATCTCGCAGGCCGGCTACAACACCGTCGGTGACCTCCTGCGCACCCAGTGCCGGCCGATCCTCATCCCCTTCGTCGCCGGCGGCGAGACCGAGCAGACGGTGCGCGCAGAACGGCTACAGGCGCTGGGTCTTGCAGATATCCTGCCGGAACAGGGGCTGACCTCAGGCCATGTGAAAGAGGCTGTCGAAAAGGCGCTGGCAGCGCCTCGCCAGGAGCCGGTCTCGCTCGATCTCGACGGGGCGGAGAAGACGGCCGCCATCATTCGCTCCATGATTGCCGAATCCCTCGCCTAATTTAAAAATCCTGTGATATAAGCAGAGTTCCGGCGAGAATCGGCCTTTCTGCAGCCGGTCCCTTCGCCTTGTTTTGATTGCGATATCGGCGGTCCGGCTGCATGGTCCTGTTCTCAAGAATCCCTCCCGTCCCCGCGCCCGCATCCCGTTTCCCAGCAAGCTGACGGTTAGCCATGGAAAAGAGCCTCGCCCGCTATATCTGGAAAAACACGCGGCTGCAGCAGCTGTGGATCCTGGCTGTCGTCGCGGCCTCGATGATCCCCTATTTCCTGTCCTTCGATCTGCCCAAGCAGATCGTCAACGGACCGATCCAGGGCGACGGCTTTGAAGGCCCCGGCGCAACCCAGACCTTCATGCATATCGCCTATGACATTCCGCTGATCGGCCATGTCGAATTCTTCAAGGGCGTGCAGCTCGACCGTTTCCAGATGCTGATGGCCCTCAGCCTGGTGTTCCTGGCGCTGGTGGTGCTGAACGGGCTCTTCAAGTTCTACATCAACACCTATAAGGGCCGGCTCGGCGAACGCATGCTGCGGCGCATCCGCTTCGAACTGATCGACCGGGTGCTGCGGTTTCCGCCGGCCCATTTCAAGCGGGTGAAATCGGCCGAGATCGCCACGATGATCAAGGACGAGGTGGAGCCGATGGGCGGTTTCACCGGCGACGCCTTCGTCTCGCCTGCCCTGCTCGGCGGCCAGGCGATCACCGCGCTCGCCTTCATCATCGTGCAGAATTTCTGGCTCGGCATGATCGCCGCCGCCATCGTCGGCGTCCAGGCGGTCGTCATCCCGCGCATGCGCAAGCGCCTGCTGGATCTCGGCCGCCAGCGGCAGCTGACGGCGCGCGAGCTTTCCGGCCGCGTCGGCGAAATCGTCGAAGGCATCGGCACAATCCACGGCAACGACACATCCAACCTCGAACGCGCCGATATCGCCTGGCGGCTCGGCCGCATCTTCTCGATCCGCTACGACCTTTACCAGTGGAAGTTCCTGGTGAAGTTCATCAATAACTTTCTCGCCCAGGTCACGCCTTTCCTGTTCTACGCGATCGGCGGTTATCTCGCGCTGCAGGGCCGGCTCGACATCGGCCAGCTCGTCGCCGTCATATCAGCCTACAAAGACCTGCCCGGGCCGCTGAAGGAGCTGATCGACTGGGACCAGATGCGCCAGGACGTGCAGGTGAAATACCAGCAGGTCTACGAGCAGTTCAACGTCGAGCCCTTGATCGAGAGCCACATCCAGGAATTGGCGACCGCTCCCGTCGGCCCACTGACCAGCGCACTCGTCGTCACCAATCTGACGCTCTCCGACGACAGCGGCGCCCGCCTCGTCGACCACGTCTCGGTCGAAATCAAGCCGAACGAGACGGTTGCGATCGTCGGTCCGAACGGCAGCGGCGCCGAAGCCTTCGCCGAAGCGCTCGGCCGGATGATCTGGCCCGACTCCGGCCGCATCACCATCGACGGACGCGACCTGCTCGAGCTGCCGGAATCGATCACCGGCCGCCGCATCTCCTATGCCTCGGCCGACACCTTCTTCTTCCATGGCACGCTCGCCAGCAATCTGCTCTACGGCCTCAAGCACGCGCCGATGATCGACGCCGTCTACGACGAGAAGGAAGCGCAGGAGTATAAATGGCATTCCATCGAGGCGGTGAAGGCCGGCAACCCGACGCTCGACCTCAACAGCGATTGGGTGGATTACCAGGCGGCCGGCGCCAACGGGCCGGACGATCTCCTGAAAGCGATCCGGCCGGTGCTCGACGCCGTGCAGATTTCGCAGGACATCCTTGATCTGGCGCTGCGCTCGAATGTCAATACCGAGGTGCACGTGGCGGTCAGCGACCATGTCGTGGCGCTTCGCGCATCGCTGCGCGACCGGCTGCGCGACGAAGGTCTTGACGGCATCGTCGTACCTTTCGATTTTGACGCCTACAACGCCCAGGCGACGGTCGGTGAAAACCTGCTCTTCGGCACGATGAAGCGGCCGCTGATGACCAACCGCCGGCTGGCCGCCCATCCCTATTTCCAGCAGCTGTTCCGCGAGACGGGCCTCAGCACCGATCTCTACGCCATGGGTTTGGAGATCGCCGAGAACGCCGTCGAACTCTTCCACGACCTGCCGCCCGATCATCCCTTCTTCCAGCAGCTGACCTTCATGACAGCGGATGACATTCCGACCTATCAGGCGCTCCTGCAGAAGCTGCAAAGCCGCCGCTTCGAGGACGCGACACCCGAGGAGCGATCCGCCATCATCCGGCTGAGCTTCGCCTATATCGAACCGCGCCATCGCTTCGGCCTGCTGACCAACGAGCTTATGGATAAGATCGTCAGCGCCCGCAAGCAGTTCCATGCGCATATTCCGACCGATCTCGCAGAGCTGATCGAGCGCTACGACGCCGAGCGTTTCACCCCGTCGGCAAGCCTGATGGACAATGTGCTCTTCGGCCGTATCGCCTATCAGCAGGCCGACGCCTCCGACCGCATCCGCGCCATCATGGGCGAGCTCTTCGACGCACTCGACCTTTATGACGATGTTCTGTCGATCGGCCTCGAATTCGACGTCGGCTCCGGCGGCAAGCGGCTGACCATGGTGCAGCGCCAGAAGCTGAACCTAGCCCGCGCGCTTCTGAAGCGCTCGGACTATTTCGTCTTCAACCGGCCGCTGTCGGCACTCGACCAGCGCGTTCAGGATCAGATCACCCGCAACATCATCGAAGACCTGCATAAGGAAGGTGAGCGCCCGGCGATCATCTGGGTGCTTTCGAATGCGCGGCTTGCCGAAATGTTCGACCGGATCCTGCTCTTCGACCGCGGCGGGCTGGCGGAAGCGGGAAACTATCCGGAACTTTCCGAGAAAAACGGTATGTTCAAGGAACTGTTATCGTAATATTCTATGGGGGCGGCGATGGTAGGCGTTCCCGGGGGAACGCCCGGAATTGAGACGCCTGGTTCCAAGAACCCTGCGTCAGGGGATTGAAACGCTCATGCTGTTGAGAGACGAAGTCGAAATGCTGCGCCGGGTGCCGATCTTTTCCAGGATTGCACCAGCGAAACTCAAGCTTTTGGCCTTCACCTCCGACCGCATGACCTACAAAGCCGGTCAGGATCTCTTCCACCAGGGCGATGTCGGCGATGCCGCCTATGTCATCCTCTCCGGCAGCGCCGATATCATCGTCTCCTCGCCGGCAGGCGAGATCAAGGTCGCCGACGTCGAGCTCAATTCCATCGTCGGCGAAATCGCCATTCTCTGCGATGTCTCACGCACGGCGACAGTGCGGGCCACCTCGCCCCTCGAAGTATTGCGCATCAGCAAAGAGCACTTTTTAAAGCTGCTCAGCGACTTCCCCGAAATGGCCGTGGAAATCATGCGCGTGCTCGCCGACCGCCTGAATCACACGACGGCGGAATTGACCGCAGCGCGGGCGGCAAAGCAGCCGCAGATGGCGCAGTAAGATCAAATCAAGATTTCGGCGGCCCTTTCTGCGCGCCACGGACGAGGCGCAGCATTTCGACCTGTTTGATGTCCTGACGTGTTGTATTTGCAATGTCCAGCAGATGCAGGCGGCAGGCCACCGCTGCTGCAGCCTTTGTGCCGCGTGGCTGCCCCTCACCCTAACCCTCTCCCCGTAAACGGGGCGAGGGGACGTGCCCAGCGAGAGGCTGGCGGGAACAGAGCGCTCGCGGCTTGCCCCCTTCGCCCCGCAGGCGGGGAGCAACCATGTTTAATTTTTCCGGTGTTGT